>JBAXJW010000134.1:0-4790 GCA_037137635.1 bacterium
CGAAAAAAAATTAAAAAAAACTATTTCTTTTATTACAAAAGAACATCCCTACGATGTTCCTTGTATTGTTGTTTATAAGTCAGCAGGCGTCTCAAAAGCGTACGATGACTGGATTTCTTCGAGCTTAAAGTAAGGTTATTTTAAATTTAAAACGACTGGGCAGTGGTCTGATCCAATAACATCATCCCAAATTTCTGCACCGGCTATTCTTGATTTCGCATCGCTGTTTACCGTGTGATAGTCGATTCTCCATCCAATATTTCGACCACGTGCTTTGGTTCGGGCACTCCACCAAGAATATTTCACGGTCTGAGGGTGAAGGTGGCGAAAGGTGTCTACCCATCCCTCAGACAAAAAAGAACTCATCCACATTCTTTCCTCAGGTAAAAATCCAGGCGAATCATGATTGGAGTCGGGTCTCGCGAGGTCAATCTCTTCGTGAGCGATGTTGTAATCGCCAGCTAAGACAATTGTTTTAGAGGGATAAGTTTTTTCTAAATTTTTTAGAAATTTATGAAGTAATTTGCAGTAATCAAGTTTGTAACTCAATCGCTTACCGGCCTCTTGGCTATTCGGAAAATAAGCAGAGAGATAAACAACTTCCTTAAAAACTGCTGTGATCAATCTTCCTTCACGATCAAATTGTGCATCTTGCATTCCGTAGAGAACATCTTCTGGAGCTTTTTTAGAAAGAATCGCACAGCCGCTGTATCCTTTTTTTTCTGCTTCTACATAAAACTGATAAGGATAATTTTTGTTTTGAAGAATTTCTGAGGGAACCTGTTCTTTTGTTGCACGAACTTCTTGCAGTCCCACGATAGCTGCTTCTGATTTCTTGAGTAAGTCGACAAAGCCTTGGCGTGCACATGCGCGAATACCGTTTACGTTCCAGCTCAGTGTACGAATCATGAAATATGAATAATCTCTCCCATCTTGAGAGGCGATAAGGCGTCAGTATTTTTATAACGCTAAGCAGCCATTCTCTAAAGAAAGGGTTAATGTAAAGCCGTATTCGTTCGATGTTAAAATAGAAGGAATCTCATGAAAAATAAGCGGATAATCATCGGTGGTCTCACATCTTCTCTCTTAATTGGAACCCTTGTCTTAGCTCAAATGGGTCCTCGAAAAGGTTTTTTTGTTAAAGAATCTCTACCTGCTCTTAAGAGTGAGGAAATGCGAAAGTTTGGTCTCACCTGTGAGAGAGTTCCGCAATTGATGCAATTCTTCTTGCTCAGCCATGTAAAATGGAAGCGTTTTGATAAAGAAATTATTGAACGCACTATTAAACAATACGTAAAGTGGATAGATGGATCAAAAACACTTCTTCTTGAATCTGATGTCGAAAAGGTAAAGTCTGATCTTTTAAAAATGTTTGAGCGTATGACCGTGGGGGATTGCTCTGCATTGGAGCGAACTCGAGCAATTTTGGTTGAACGTTCAAAAGAAAATGCGAAATTTGCAGAAACTTTATTGGGATCCACTTATAAGTTTAATGAAAATACTGAGTTTGTAAGCGACCCAGATAAGAGAGAATATTTTAAAACAAATAAATTAAAAGATGATTTTTTAACGAACTTCATTCATTTTCAATATTCAAATTATTTAATGGCGGACACAGCTTCTGAGGAAGCTAAAAAACTTCTTAAGAAAAAATATGATCTTGCAACAAAGAGAATTCAAGATGAAAAGTTTGAAGATACACTTTCAAGTTTTGTAAATTCTTTTGCTTTGGCGCTAGATCCTCATTCTAGTTACATGTCTCCTAGCGAAATGGCAGATTTTAATATTCAAATGAACCTAGAGTTGGAGGGTATTGGAGCAACACTTAGTTCTCAAGATGGATACACAGTTGTTGAAGAGCTTATTAAGGGTGGGGCTGCTGATAGAGCGGGTGTACTTGAAACCAAGGACAAAATTATTGCAGTTGCTCAAGAAACAGGTGATCCCGTAAGCGTGATCGATATGGATTTAAGAGATGTTGTTCGCCTTATTCGTGGAAAAAAAGGAACAAAGGTTAACTTAACAATCATGCGTAAAAAGGGAACAGCGACTTCTCAAAATAAAGTAACGATTGTTCGAGATAAAATTGCGCTTGAAGATCAGGCGGCAAGTATTTCTTATATGGAAAAAACTGTGAATGGAGCAAAGAAGAAATTTGCTGTGATTGATTTTCCTTCCTTTTACGGAAGCACAGACCCAAGGGATTCCTCTAAAAGATCAAGTTATAAAGATATGAAGCGTCTTGTGAGCGAAGCATCCACAAAAAAAGTTGATGGTATTCTTGTCAATCTTTTGCAAAATGGCGGAGGTCTTCTTGAGGGAGCTAGAACAATTTCAGGATTGTTTATCGAGCGCGGGGGAATTGTTGCAACAAAAGATGGTGATGGGGCTGTTTCAGTCTTGGAAGACGATGACTCGGCAGTAAATTATTCAGGTCCAGTTGTATTGTTAACGAGTCGTTTAACGGCTTCTGCGGCTGAAATTATGGCAGGAGCGTTGAAGTCTTATAAGAGAGCAGTCGTTGTTGGAGCTGATCACACTTATGGAAAGGGAACTGTTCAGCAAGTGCAATCTTTGCCGTACGGTCTTGGAGCTGCAAAAACGACAACGGCTCTTTTCTTTGTTCCTAACGGTGAATCCACTCAGCATCAAGGGGTTGCTGCAGATGTTGTGATTCCCACTATTTGGAGTCTTGATGAACTTGGTGAAAAATCAAGCGATTATTCACTCCCTCCTCAAAAGATTCCTGCATTTTTAAGTGAGCAAGCGAATGAAGCAAAGAAGTGGAAGGAAATTCCTTTTTCTGTGATACCTGCTCTTCAATCAAAATCAAAAGACCGAGTTGCACAAAACGCAAAGTTTAAAGAAATTATTCAAGAATTAGCAGATGCTCAAAAAAATAAGGGCGTTGTGAAGCTTGCTGATTTCCGTAAAAAAGCAAAAGAAGAAAAAGACAAAGAAGATAAAGATAAGAAAAAGAAGAAAACGACTTCTGAGCGTAAAAAAGAAGTTATTCAGGTTTATTTAGACGAAGGCTTAAATGTCTTGGGTGATTTAGTTTCTGAAATGAGTAAGAAATAATTATTGTTCAGGGCTAAATATTTTCTTTACTCGAAAGCCTGGGTTTTTTTGCATGAACTCTTGGGCTTGCGGCCATTTTTCAAATTCAACTTTTTTGGAATGATTCCAGCAGAGATATTTGGGGGAATCATAAATCTCTTCAAGAGAAATTTTTTGAAAGTGTGGATAAGAATGAAGGCTTCCTTTAAAAAGCTGAGGGTTTTCTTGAAGAGCTGCTTCGACTGCAAGTTGATCACAGCGAGTGTTGGCTGGGTGTCCCTTGTGGGCTTCTACATGAAAAAATCTAGGGTTAAATTCGTCTGCGAGTATATCGAGCTCTTTCCAGAGATCAGTGTGTAAGACTGGAGACCCATCGCTTTTATGCCAATTTTTTTTGCGCCAAGAAAAACGCCAGCTCGTAGTTGCTTCAATGACGAATTTTGAGTCAGATAAAATTAGAATTTCTTTTTGTAATCCCAATTCTTTAGCGAATTTTAGGGCTTCGAGGCAGCCTTGGATCTCCATTCGATTGTTTGTATCTTTGGAAGAGTGGCCACAGTTTTCTCTGGCTTTTTCTTGCTCGCCGGAAAGGAGAATATAAGCCCATCCAGCCGGACCTGGGTTTCCGCGAGAAGCGCCGTCTGTCAGGATAAGGTTTTTTTGAGAACGAGCAATCTCGTTGAGTGTGTTGGGATAGGGAAGGGCCATGAAAAATAAACTAAATCTAAACACAATGTTTAGAAAGCTAAGAAAAATTAAAGGTATTTTTGAGTTATTTTTGGTATTATATATATCGTAGAAGCTATACGGTGGGTCCGTCGGCCCACGTGGCCAGAACCCTAAGGGTTCGGAAGGAGGTGGTGCTGTGACAAGTTCAAGTACAAGTTATAGCCCCCAGGAGGTTAGCGCTTAGTCGCTAATACCTGACGGGCTTGAGGGGTTGTGGGGGGTTCTCCTGCAACCCTTCTTTTTTTGTTTTTTTCTATCCCCTTTTTCTGAGCTTTACGAAAACCCCGTCTAAGTTTATACCTTTTATACGATTATTTCGTGTCACGGAGAGGTGGCCGAGTGGCTTAAGGCACGCCCTTGCTAAGGGCGCGTGGGAGAAATCCCACCGTGGGTTCAAATCCCACCCTCTCCGCCAAAATTTCTTGTTAAGATTCAATAAAATTAAAAAAAATTAACTAAAAATTTATGTGTCAAGAACATGGTGAGTTAAAGCTTTTTTGTGGGGTTTCCGAAAACACTTCAAATGGGTGATTTTAAAGGTTCAAGAAACTCAGATACGCAGTTAAGTGCAATTAAAAGAGTTAATACTTTGGCTGAAAGTAAGAAGTATAAACTCAGAAGTTTTCTAGATTCAGAAAATCAATTAACACTTGGAACTTTGTTGAAAAAGACAACGTTGCATAAGCAACTTTTGATCATTACTTCTCTTGTTTGTTTTGTTGCATTTTTTATTTTCAGACCTGAAGGAACGAAGGGTATTTATGAGCAGACAAGTTCTGCTGTTTTCAGCAGCGCAGATAACAACACCTTGTTTAGGTCTTTGGACTCATTGGTTCCGTCTGGGGATGAAGGTAGGGTGTCAGACGATTTGAGTGCATATACTGAAAAAGCAGTAACTTTTTTAAAGTCTGATGCATTTATTGATTTTTGTTACGAATCAGCTTTAAAGGATCCTGTAGTAGAGGCAGCTTTTCATTCAAAGAGTGAAAAAGTTTTAAAGC
>JBAXJW010000135.1:0-4768 GCA_037137635.1 bacterium
CCTCTCCCTTTTAACATTACATGCTGCTTTCAACGGAAGGGCAAACACAACAAATGCAGCGTCTATAAAAATCGATGGAACAAGCACTGTGTATCCTATTATCGAAGCTGTTTCAGAGGAGTTTTCTAAAGCTGAACCAAGCATTCGAGTAACTGCTGGAGTTTCTGGAACAGGTGGTGGATTCAAGAAATTTATCGCAAAAGAAATTGATATTTGTAACGCTTCAAGACCTGCAAAAAAAGAAGAACTTGCGGACCTTGAAAAAAACGGAATGAAATTTGAACAAATCAAAATCGCATTCGACGGCTTGAGTGTCGTTGTGAATTCAAAAAATACTTTTGTGGATTATCTTTCTGTCGAAGAACTCGCAAAAATCTGGGGCAAAGACAGCAAAGTTAAAACATGGGCAGACATTCGTCCCACTTGGCCTGCAAAACCCATCAAACTCTATGGCCCAGGAACTGATAGCGGCACTTTTGATTTCTTTACAGAAGTCATCAATGGCAAAGCTCAAGTAAGTCGCTCTGACTATACTAAAAGCGAAAACGATAACGTTCTTGTTCAAGGTGTTGCAGGCGATGAATACGCCCTTGCTTACTTTGGCCATGCTTACGTTGAAGCCAATAAAAGTGTCTTGAAAGCTGTTCCAATTGGTTCATCTTTAAAAACAGCCATTTCACCTACAAGCAAAACGATTAAAGACGGGACATACAAACCCCTTTCTCGCCCACTCTTTGTTTATGTGAACAAAGAAAGCCTCAAAAAACCTGAAGTGAAAAAGTTCCTGACTTTCTTGATGAACAATTCTGAAAAACTTGTTTCAGAAGTTGGCTACGTTCCCTTGCAAAGCAAAGAATACAAAGAACAAACAAAAATTCTTGCTCGATAGTTTTATTTATAAATGAAATTTAGAGCCCCTAGCAAAAAAGCAAAATACATAGAGCGCCTTTTACGGGCGCTCTTGTTTTTGGTCACACTCATCCCCTTGAGTGTGACTTTTTTAGTTTTGTGCACGTTGTTTTATGAAAGCCTTCAGTTTTTTGAGCAAGTTCCTCTTTCAAAGTTTTTAACGGAACTCGAATGGGAACCCTTAATCGAACCCCATCACTATGGCATCCTTCCTCTTTTTTTAGGAAGTGCACAGATTCTACTCATTTCACTTGCACTTGCTTTACCAGCTTCTTTTTTAGCGGCCATTTATCTTTCTGAATTTGCGAGTGACAGAACACGTAACATTTTAAAACCCTCACTTGAAATTCTTGCGGGAATTCCCACTGTTGTTTTTGGCTTTGTCGCTCTCACAACCATCACTCCTCTTTTAAGTCATATTTTTCCGAGCATCGAAGTCTTCAATGCTTTGAGTGCTTCAATAGTCGTGGCGTTGATGCTCTTGCCCATGCTCATTTCTCTTTTCGACGATGCTCTTCATAGCATTCCTCAGCACTTAAGGGATTCAGCTTTTGGATTGGGCGCTACTTCTACAGAAGTTATTCTGGGAATCTTGGTTCCCGCAGTCAAAGGCCGCTTTATGGCTGCAGTTTTACTCGCAGCTTCGCGTGCTCTGGGAGAAACTATGGCCGTCACACTTGCGGCCGGGGCAACGCCAAGACTCTCAATCAATCCCTTGCTGAGCATTCAAACGATGACCGCGTACATCGTCCAAGTAAGCATGGGAGATATGCCTTCTGGCGGAATCGAATCGCTCACCACGTACGCCATTTCTCTTGTCTTGTTTCTTTTGTGTTTTACTTTCAACATTTGGGGAACTCGCTTGATGAAAGGAGATCAACTTGTCTCCTAAAGAAAATAAAGAACTACTCACTCAGCGAATGAATATGTCTTCAAAGTATATTGTTTTGAGAAGACGCAAAAACATTCTCTTCAAAGCACTGACTTTTTTTGCAACAGGATTTGCTGTTTTGTGTTTGATTTTGCTCATTGGAAAAATTCTTTACGATGGAATTCCACACTTAAATCTCAAATTCCTCACATCTTTTGTTTCGCGCAAACCACAAGAAGCAGGAATCAAAGCCGCTCTGGCGGGATCTTTTTGGCTCATGGCTTTGACTTCTATTTTGATTATCCCACTCGGAATTGGTTCGGCTATTTTTATTCAAGAATATCTTCCGCCCAAAAGCCGACTTAAGAGAATTTTGATTTTAAATCTTTCAAACTTATCAGGTCTGCCCTCGATTATTTACGGACTTCTTGGACTTACTGTTTTTGTAAAAACTTTTAACTGGGGTGGAAGCTTACTCTCAGCAGCCCTCACCATGACTTTGCTCGTATTGCCCACCATCGTCATCACATCTGTTGAAGCTTTGAAGGCCGTACCTAAAAACTTACGTGAAGCAGGCTATGCGCTGGGCGCCCGCAAATGGCAAGTCATTTTAGGAACCGTCATTCCAAGTGCTATTTCAGGAATTCTCACAGGACTTATCCTTGCAACTTCTCGTGCGATCGGTGAAGCCGCACCACTCATTGTGATTGGAGGTTTGAGTTTTGTAGCCTTCGTCCCGAGTGGACCCATGGATCAATTTACCGCTCTTCCCTTGCAAATCTTTAACTGGGCCTCACGTCCCCAGAAAGAATTTCATGACTTAGCAGCAGCGGGCATTGTCGTGCTCATCGCTATGCTTTTGAGCTTCAACATCATATCGGTCCTCTTAAGGTATTACTATGGAACTAAAACAAAACTATAATCTTCTCGAAACACAAGATGTTTCCATTTCTTTTGGCGAGAAAAAAGTTGTCAAAAACATTTCTCTCAAACTCGGTCAGCAAAAAGTTCTTGCAATCATTGGGCCCTCTGGTTGTGGAAAAAGTACTTTTCTAAGAGCGATTAATCGCATGCATGACTTTAGCCCGGAAGCTCTTGTTGAGGGAAAAATCCTTTTTGATGAAAAAGATATTTCCAACAAAAGAGAGATCCACCCGATTGAACTTAGAAAACACGTGGGTATGCTTTTTCAAAAACCCAATCCTTTTCCTAAAAGTATTCGAAAAAATATCGAGTGGGCACTCAACATGCACGGTTTTAAAAAATCCGAAATCACCGATCGTATCGAAGACGCTCTCAAAAAGGTAGCACTTTGGGATGAAGTCAAAGACCGCCTCAAAGACTCTGCTTTACAGCTTTCAGGCGGGCAACAACAACGACTTTGTCTTGCTCGATCACTGGCTCTGGAGCCCGAACTCCTGCTGATGGATGAGCCCTGCTCAGCACTCGACCCCAAATCAACTGCTAAGATTGAAGAACTCATCACAGAACTCAAAAAAACGATCTCGATTATTATTGTGACTCACAACATGGGGCAAGCCGAGCGGATCTCTGATGAAACAGCTTTCTTCTTAAGCGGAAAGCTTGTGGAAATAGCTTCGACTCCCGACATCTTTCGCAACTCGAAGAACATCCAAACCCGCGACTACATCAGCGGAAAATTTGGATAAATTTACTTCATCTTTTCTTTGAGATAATTTTCCAACTGATCAAGACTCACTCGATCTTGAGTCATCGCATCTCGGTGCCGAACAGTGACATCGTTCTTTTGAACGCTGTCAAAATCCACGGTCAAGCAAAACGGAGTTCCTACCTCGTCCTGGCGACGATAGCGCTTACCGATGCTTCCTGATCCGTCATAATCAACAGAGTAAGTTTTTTGTAAGTCCTGAACAATCTTCATCGCAAGTGTGTCCATGCCTTCTTTATTCATCAAAGGAAAGACCGCTACTTGGATAGGAGCAATTTGCGGGTTTAATTTTAAAACAACACGCTCATTAGCTTTGTCATCTACATAGGCATTCAAGAGAACCGCCAACATACAACGATCCGCTCCCACGGAAGTCTCGATAATGTACGGAATATATTTTTCGTTATCGCGCTTAGGATCGACGTATTGAAGGTTTTTCTTGGAGTATTCTTGATGGCGCTTCAAATCGAAGTCTGTTCGATTGTGAATACCTTCAATTTCGTCCCAACCAAAAGGAAATTCATACTCAATATCGCCGGCAGCTTTTGCGTAGTGAGCCAAGGCTCCTGGCTTGTGAGGACTAAAGCGAATTTTAGATTCATCGATACCTAATGATTTGTGCCAATTCCAACGTTGCTCTTTCCAGTACTCAAACCATTTTTCATCTTCCGAAGGATGCACGAAAAATTGCATTTCCATTTGCTCAAACTCACGAGTACGGAAAATGAAGTTTCCGGGAGTAATTTCATTTCGAAAAGCTTTTCCAATTTGAGATATTCCAAAGGGAACCTGCTTTCGCATGCTCGAAGAAACGTTGTGAAAATTGACATAAATCCCTTGAGCTGTTTCGGGACGAAGATACACAACCGCGGCAGAATCCTCGACGGGACCCATGTGGGTTTTGAACATCAAATTAAACTGACGAGCCTCGGTCAACTCAAGACTTCCGCAGCTTGGGCATTTGACTTTGCCTTCCGGAGTTTTTGGGGCTTTATCCTCGCGAAAACGTGATTTGCATTTTTTGCAATCCACTAAAGGATCGGTAAAGTTTTCGACGTGGCCACTGGCCTCCCACACACGAGGAGCCATGAGGATGGAAGAATCCAAACCCACGACATCCAAACGAGAAGTCATGGAATCCCACCAACGATCTTTGATATTTTTTTTGAGCGCGACCCCCAAAGGACCATAATCCCAGCAACTCCCTAAGCCTCCGTAAATTTCGGAGCTTTGGAAGATAAATCCCCTGCGTTTACAAAGAGAGGTGAGTTCTTGAAGCGTATCGCTCATAGTCGAGA
>JBAXJW010000136.1:0-4761 GCA_037137635.1 bacterium
AATCTTTTCATGAAAGAGAAAGGTCGATTATTGAGATTGGGCGTCTTTCTGTTTCTCAGCGTTCTGCGAGTATTGCTGCCGGAAAAATATTTTTAAACTTAAAAGAAGTTGGCGAAGAAGTTCGAAATAAAAACTTACGAAGAGCTTACATGCATTTAAATGATGGAAGTTGTTTTGAAGGTACCTATATTAAAATGTTGCCTCACGAAAGAAGAACTTCTCGTATTTTAGAAATTGAGCACTTTGATTTTTCTCAAGATCTTATTGATCGTCTTTTGCGATTGCCGCAACTCAACTCAGATGTTTATTTTTCTCTTGAGCTAGAGCCGTATTTGCTAAGAGGAATTGTTTCGATAAGTGAAGTGAAGCTTGCTTTAGGTCCCGTTGAGTATTCAATTTGGGAAAAAAGATTTGATGGAAATAATTTAGTGGAAGCTGTGAGATTGAATCAGGTCTTGGGTTTGTTCGAAGAAAAGGCTCATGCGCTTCAGCACCTCAATCAAGTTTTAGGAAATAAGCCTTATATCCGACTTAACTCCAAAGAAGTGTTTGAAGTTGAACAAATGCAAGAAGAGTTGAATCGCGAAAAAGAAAAACGAGGAGAATCCTCTATCATTTTTGCTCAGGAAGCAGATGTTTATGCATTTATTTTTGATCTTGTTGGAAGCAATAATTTGCCTAAGAGTTATGGTTATACTTCGGGTTATCTGACTCGCGCGATTATTGATCGCAATCGAGGCCGACCTTGGACAGAAAAAGAATGGGAAGAAGCTTTGGATGAGTATAGTTACAATCCAAGGTCGTTGCCTTAGGTTGCTTCCTTTGTAACTCTAAAAAGAATGCTTGTTCTTTTCTTCTACAAGTTCCTTGGGTAAATGGCTGTTGAGGCTTTCGAAAAGCTTTTCTTGTGATTCGATTTCTTTTTTCCACTCAACCGGATCGATACACATAGCAGCTTCGAAATCTTGATGTGAGAAGTTTTTTAAGCCTTCAAAATCAAATTCACTCATGAGAGGAATGTATCCGATTTTGCATTCGTGATTGAGTGCACGGCCTTGGCAACGATCAACAATCCATTTGAGAACGCGCATATTTTCGCTGTAACCAGGCCAAATAAATTTCCCGCTTTTATTTTTGCGGAACCAGTTTACATGAAAAACTTTGGGAAGATTTTTTACTTTCTTTCCAATATTAAGCCAGTGTTGAAAGTAAGCTCCCATGTTGTAGCCGCAAAATGGAAGCATCGCCATTGGATCGCGTCTTACACCTGAAGCAAGGCCCGCAGCTGCCGCAGTTGTTTCACTTCCCATAGTTGCGCCCATGTACACTCCGTGCTCCCAGTTAAGAGCTTGATGAACGAGCGGCATGGTGTCGGGTCTTCGGCCACCAAAAATGATCGCAGAAATCGGCACTCCATCTGGATTTTGCCAGTCGGGGTCAATCGTGGGGCATTGTTTAGCGGGAGCTGTGAAGCGCGCGTTTGGATGAGCGGCTTTACGTTCGCAATCAGGAGTCCAGTCTTGGCCAGCCCAATCGATGAGATGAGCAGGCGGTTCTTTTGTCATTCCTTCCCACCACACATCACCGTCATCAGTCAGCGCGACATTTGTAAAAATTGTGTGCGATTTCATAGAGTCCATCGCTATGGGATTTGTGTCGTAGGAAGTGCCGGGTGCCACTCCAAAAAATCCTGTTTCAGGATTGATCGCGTGAAGTTTGCCGTCTTCATGAGGCCATAGCCAAGCGATGTCATCTCCAACGATTGTTGTCTTCCAACCTTCTTTGCAATATTTTTCGGGAGGCACGATCATCGCAAGATTTGTTTTTCCGCACGCAGAAGGAAAGGCAGCGGTGACGTAAGTTTTTTCTCCATTGGGAGCATGAAGCCCCAAAATGAGCATGTGCTCAGCCATCCAATTATTTTTTTGTGCAATAGTGGAAGCTAAGCGAAGAGCGACGCATTTTTTTCCGAGTAAAGCATTTCCACCGTAACCCGATCCGTAAGAAATAATTTCTTGAGACTCAGGAAAGTGCACGATGTATTTGTCATCGTTGCACGGCCATTGGCAATCTTGTTTGCCTTCGCTGAGAGGCGAGGCAACGGTGTGCAAGCAGGGAATAAAAGTTCCGCATCCATCGCGTTTACAAATGAGTTGGTTTTCAACTTCGTTTTCTAATCTGCGCAAAACGTGCGCACCCATATGAGCCATGATGCGCATATTGACGACAACGTAGGGGCTGTCGGTGAGCTCGACTCCGATTTTTGCCAGAGGAGATTCTAGCGGGCCCATACAAAAAGGAACAACGTACATCACTCGACCACTCATAGAGCCTGCAAGCTTTTTGTTCAGAAGTGCGCGCATTTCGGCGGGGTCCATCCAGTTGTTGGTGGGGCCAGCATCTTCTTTTTTGAGTGAGCAGATGAAAGTGCGATCTTCTACGCGTGCAACGTCTGCGGGATTAGAACGTGCAAGGAATGAGTGAGGACGTTTGTCAGGGTTCAAGCGAAGAAAAGTTCCGTTTTGAACCAGAAGCTCTGTGAGCATTTTGTTTTCTTCTTCTGATCCATCACACCAGTGAACGGCAGAGGGTTGGCAAAGTTCGGTCATTTTGTGAACCCAATCAGCAAGCGCTTGGTGTGTTGTGTGACGAGAAGGAAAATGAAAGACTTGTCCGGTCTTTGAATCTTGCTCGTTGGATTTTTCAGCTGGCTTGATTTTGGTGTTGGGCCCCATAGCTAAAATTCTACTGAAGTTCTTGATAAAAGCGACTCTTGAAAACCCCTAACTGCGCTTTGTGTTATGGCTCTTGTTAAAGGCTCAGGATCGAATCTATCAGAGTGTGTTTAAATTTGTACTTATAGGTTTTTTCAAATTCAGACGTATCGATGACACAAGAGTATTTGAAGAAGTCGATCAAGTAATTGGGGATGTTGGCACTTTTAAAAGGCGGAACTTTGACCATCGTTCTCAAGAAAATATCGGGAATGGGGAGTTCTTGAATTTTTTTGACTTCTAATAATTTTGAAAGTGGCAGAACTCCAGGCCCTGCGATGTTGAAAACTCCTTTTTGAGGTTTTTTGAGAATAAGTTTTAAAATATTTGTGAGATCGTCTTGATGCAAAAGCTGAAAGAGTGGATCAAAGCCCATGGGAGTGGGCACCGAGCCCATTCGAAAAATTTGAGAAAGAGCATTTGTTATGTGCGGCCCTACAATGTGAGAAGGTCGCAAGATGACCGTGTCGCCTTCGGTGTAAGTCAGTGCAAATTGCGTAGCTAAGTGATCCAGTTCGAGAGCATCAGAGAGTTGCGGAATCGTTTGCGTTGCTCGAAGAGTGTCGCTTTCGTGAAGATAGAGGGGGTTTTGCGAATGAGCTCCGTAAACGTGAAAGGTGCTAAGCACAACCACAAGAGGGATTTTGTGTTCTTTGCAAAGTGAGAGTAAATGCTGAGTGCCCATGACGTTTTCGCTGTACCGATCGTTTCTGCTGAGGCTAGACGTTGCGGGAATTCTTCCTAAGTGAAAAAAAGCTTTGAATTTATGCTGGCGAAAAAGATCGTCAACCTTGCGACTTTTGTAGTGGGTTTGATGAGTTTCTCCGTAGAAAAGATTTTCGGGGCTTTGTTCACGCGGGTCCATCCCCACGAGAGTGTAGTGATCGCAAAGCACGCGAGAAAGTTCGCAAGCCAAACCTCCGCGTGAGCCACTGATGAGAATGGGTTCAAGTTGTTTCTTCATATGCGTTTTTGCTAAAAATCTTTTCGCCTCTTCGCGCGAGGCCTTGGTTGAGAGTGTCTTGCATGAGAGTTTGTATTTTTTCAACTTCTTGGCGAATATCAGCGTCGGTTGCGTTGATGTTTGCGCTTGTTTCGAGTGGCGGCAAAATTTTAAGAGAGATTTTACATGGAAGTGGAATCAGCCCCAGCGGCCCCAAAAGAGGAAAGGTGGGAGTGATGGGTATGTAGGGAATCTTGAGTATTTTTGCCAAACTCTTAAGGTTTGCAATCGAGGGATAAGTTTCTTCGGTGCCCACAAGAGTGATGGGAACAATGGGAACTTTTGCCTCTTGAGCAAGCCTGTAAAATCCGAGAGGAAATTTTTGAAGTTGATATTTTTGATCGATTGTTTTGCCGCTTCCACGCACGCCTTCTGGAAAAACCAAAACACTTTCACCTTTTTGCAAAAGTTGGAGGCAGTTTTTTTGATCGCCTACGATTTGACCGATCTTTAGAAAAAATGATCCAATGAAGGGAAGGGTGGGTACCCAGCGTTCAACCATGGCACGCGCAAGACGCGGCTTTTCGCTCTGGGTAAGAAGCGTGTAGACGATGAGCATTCCATCGAAAGGAATTTGCCCGCCGTGATTGGCGATAAAAAGTGCAGGGCCTTCGGGAATGTTTTCAAGCCCCACAACTTGGGTGCGAAAATATTTTTTAAAGAAAAACTTTGCGATAGGAGAAATAGAGAGCAAGGTGTCGAGTGATGTTCCCCATTGATCAAAGCGCAAGGAGGATTCTTTAAAGAGGCTTTCAATTCTTGTTTTTTCTTGAAGGCTTAAAGCTTCGATCACAAGAAAAATTATAGGGTGCTTTCAAGTGGCTGGCTAGAATCTGTTGTGCTAATTTGATCTCCGCTGCTAAGCGCGCAACAGTTAGCGCGAGTCTCTCTTGCCCGGGTGGTGGAATTGGCAGACACGCAGGTCTCAGAAGCCTGTCCTCGAAAGGGGGTGCTGGTTCAAGTCCAGTCTCGGGCACCAAATTA
>JBAXJW010000137.1:0-4740 GCA_037137635.1 bacterium
CTTTCGTGCTTTTGAGGAAAAGACTCTCAGGGAATTGAATGATGAGTTGAGAAACGAAGCTTCGGTAATGATTGTTGTGGGAGCAGGCTATTGTTCCAATTTTTGGCCTTCGTCTTTTAAGTTGCTTTGGCTGCAACGAGATTCGGATCAGTTTCCAAGATATTTCCTTGATCGTCCTTTGGTGGGAACTTCTGATCCTTTGAATTTTGAAAAAAATTTTCAAGAGCGTGAGCTCCGGTATCGATCAAAAGCTGATTGCGTTTGGACTTTGAGGGAAGGAGAAGACCTTTTTTCAACACAAGTTCCGACGAGTTGGATTTTTAAAGAATTAAAGTTTGAAAATGAAAGTGTTTTGACTTTGTTCCCGAATACTCATCGTGATTTGGATCAAGTTATTGAGGCAAAGAAATCTTGGAATCTTGTTTTTGAATTACGTAATGATCTTTGGAGTTTTGAAAAAGATTTTGAAAAAATAAAAAAGCTTGTTTTGAAATACCCGCAAGTACGCTTTCTTTTAAGTTTTAGAAAGCTTGAAAAAATTAATGTTGAAATCTTTTCTCTTCCTAACGTTCTATCTGATTGGGAAATTAAGTTGGGATTGCCACCGTCGGGTCTTAAAGTTTCGTATTTTTCGCTTCATGATTTGAGTGAGTCTTTAACAAAAGAGCTTAAAAACTTAGAGGGTTTGCTAGATATAAATCCAGGTATTCAATTGAAGGCTGCTCCCGATATTTCTTCTTTCGAAGATTTAGAGATTCTTTATAAGTGGTGGCTACAAAATCCTTCGAAAAAAAACATTTTCCCTCGAAGTCCTTTTTCAAAATCTCCAAGGTGGCAGTGGTTTCGTCTTTTCATGAAGGGTAAGCAAAGGCTTAACTTTTTACGAGAGGGGCGAGAGGGCTTAGCGGATCAACCCACGCTTTGCCAGTGGTCTTGTCAGGTTGATTCTACACGCGAGTCTGCGCGCTTTGCTGCGATTTTAGGCGATCCTGTTCTTCATTCCTATTCGCCAGTCTTTCATCATGAATTTTTTAAAAAGAAGCACATGAATTTTTATGCAATTCCCCTTTCAAAAGAAGAGTTGAATGAAAAGGTCTTTGCTTTTTTAGATGAGCTTGGTGCATGTGCTTTTGCGGTAACCAGTCCCCTCAAGAAGCATGAGTTTTTGCTTAAGAATTCAACTCCTATAGATGCGAACGCAGATCAGGTTCACAACACACTTTTTAAAATCCAGACAGATTCAAAAACAAAAATCTGGAAAAGAGCGAATACGGACATTGAGGCGCTTAAAAAAATGCTCAACGCTTTTTCAAGCAGTTGTTCAAATGAAGAGACTTCTTGGGTCATCTGGGGCTCGGGCGCTATAGCAGAGCAGGCCTTTGATTTGCTTCAGAACGTAGAGCTTTATTCAGCTTCTCAAGGAGAGTGTTTAAAGAAAAAGGGCAAGATGACTTCGAATGTTTGCCTATTGTGGGCAGCGGGTGATCAAGCGCCTCTGCCATCTTTTAAAAAGATTCAAAAGGTTTTAGATCTTTCCTATTCTTCAAAGTCGAATGCTCGGCTTTATTGTTTTGATCAAAAAATTCCATACCTTAGTGGGCTCGAATTTTTTCAAATTCAAGCTCGTGCCCAGCAACAGCTTTGGGATGAGCTTTAAAGATTCTTCGCTCTTAGTTTTGCATTCTGCTATGATCAGACGCTCAATATGTCACTTCGATCCAACTCTTTTGGTAATGTCTTTAGCCTGACATCGTTTGGAGAAAGTCATGGCCCCGCAATGGGCGCAGTGATCGACGGATGTCCTGCGGGAGTTGTTTTCAAAGAAGAAATCATGCAGGATTTCTTGAATCGTCGAAGACCAGGGTCGTCTAGTTTGGTGAGTGCTCGCAATGAAGCGGATGCGCCTCAAATCATAAGTGGCGTTTTTGAAAATAAAACCTTGGGAACTCCCATTGCGATTGTCGTTCAAAACAAAGATCAAAAAAGCGAAGATTATGAAGCTCTTAAGAAAAAGGGATTTCGTCAGGGTCATGCCGATGATCTGTGGTTGAGTAAGTTTTCGCACTCCGATCATCGTGGGGGTGGGCGAGCCTCCGGTCGCGAAACACTTGCACGAGTGCTAGCGGGTTCTGTGGCTAAGATGTTTTGTACACAGCTTTATCCTGAACTAAAGGTTCATGCTCAAATCGAAAGTGTGGGAGTTCTAAAATCTCGCGAAGAGTCCTTTGATGAAAAACTTTCCAATCTTTTGATGGACGCAAAAAAAGAAGGCAAAAGTTACGGGGGTATAGCTTCTTTGAAGATTTTTCATCCTCCTCAAAGTTTGGGAGAGCCTGTATTTTTGAAATTCAAATCCGAAATGGCTAAAGCGTTGATGTCTGTGGGTGCGGTGGTTGGTGTGGAGTTGGGTGCTGGCTTTGAATCAGCACTTGCTGAGGGAAGTTTCTTTCATTCTGCTCAAAACAATGAAAGCAGTCCTTATGGGGGTATTCGTGGCGGAATCACTACGGGTGAGGATGTTTTGTTTCGAATCGCAGTAAAGCCCACAAGTTCAGTTTTGGATGTTGCCAAGCAAGGTCGACACGATCCGTGTATTCTTTTACGTGCGTTGGTTGTGTTTGAAGCTATGGCGTGGCTTGTTCTTGCTGATCAGATCTTAATGCGCAGATTGAATCAGCTTTAAATCTTTTTCAAACGATAGATATAAGCAATGCTTCCTAAAAGAGGCGTCATTTCTAATTCTTTCCATCCAGTGGAAGAAAACTGTTTCACGAATTCTTTACCGGAAGGAAATTCTTCTGAACTTTTATTCAGGTAACTATAGGCTTCTTGGTTTCCGCTAATGAGTCCGCCAAGAAAAGGTAAAAGTTTGCGGTGATAAATACCATAAATTTTTGACCAAATATGATTCTGTGGCTGACCAAACTCAAGAACATGTAATTGGCCATTGGGTTTTAAGACGCGCTCAAATTCTGCAATTGCAGCTAAGAGATTTTCAACGTTGCGAATGCCGAAGCTAATCGTGATGTGATCAAAGCTATTATCTGAGAAAGGAAGCTTTAAAATATCTGCCGCTAAAAAGCGAATTTTCTTGAAGCCAGCTTTTTCAGCTTTTGCGGGAGCTTGATCGAGCATTTTTTCGCTAAAATCAATGCCTGTGACTTTGGCTCTTCTGTAGCGGCGTTGGATTTCAATTGCGATGTCTCCAGTGCCTGTTGCGCAATCAAGGATTTCGAAAAATACTTTTGTGTCTGGTGATATTCCGTTTACGAAATTCTTTTTCCAGACTCTATGCATGCCCAAAGACAAAAGATCATTGGCAGAATCGTAGCTTTCCGCGACCGAGTTAAACATGTCTCTTATGAGAGACGCTTCTTTAGAGAGCACATTCCTATCAAAGCCACATTATCAACCTTTGACAAGCCTCTTTTAGAGAGGAAGCGTTCGGAGCCTTTAAACGGTTGTATCTATGAAGTTTTTTGCCTTGCGACATCAAATTTTTTATTGATTGAGGCAAGGTGTTCGGTGTGTTTGAACGCTCTTAGTTCGATCAAACGAACGTTTAAAAATGATGTTTAAGCGCTTAGGAGCCTTTTTTTTAGCTCTTCTTTTATCGGGATATATTGAAGCTTCCACGGGTTGTCGGGAGTTACTGAAGCAAAAAATCAGCGAAATCTACTTGTCTCCCTTTGTCCCTAACAAGGTTTTGCATCGCTTTGAAGACTTGATGTTAGATTCTGATCGAAGTGCAGTTTTTAATGTCGACTACGCAAAAAAGAAGCTTGTTCAAGAAAAGGTTCATGAAACAGAAGGCGTTCCTGAGCAACTTCAATTTAATTTTGCAAAAGACCCTCGAGTTATTTTAGAAAATTCCGAGCTTCAAAAAAGTTATGCGACCATTCTTAGAACATTGGTGAATCCTGCTAAAAAGGCGTGGGCCGAAAAAATATTCGCTTCTCTCGAAAGATACGATCAAAGTGTTGGAATTGAAAATTACGGTTCTTGGATTAAATTTTTATCAACCAATCGACCTATTGAACTCAATTATAGATTGTATGAGGGAGCTTACGCGTTGAGTGTGTTGCGTTCGATGAATGTAAAGGTTGCCTTTGAGCCAGCACGCGGGTTTTTTTCGCGCTTAGATGATAAGTATGCGAGCAAGAGTATGGACCTGCGCTTAAGTGACCCTGAGACTGGAAAGGTTCTTGCTTATCGTGAGGTGAAGCGAGTTGGTTCAAGCTATAATGTTGTGACGGGATTGAAGTCGGCTTTTCGAAAAGCAGACTTTGCTTTGACTCGTTTGACTGAGCGAGTGGAGTTGAATGTTGTTTTGTTTATTGAGGGCGAAATTCCTGAGTATTTTGTAAATGAAGGAATGCATGAGGGTGACTTCTACCCACAAGCCATTCACCGTATAGCTTATGAGTTTAGTCTTCGCGCAAAACCTTCTTTGGATTCTGTTTTGATTATAAATTTAAAGTTAAAGAAATATGCAAAAATTTATCATCTACAAGATGGTAAAACTCAAATCGAACAAGGTGATTTTGGTTAAAATTTAACCTTAATTTAATTTTTCTTAGACTCCATTTAAGTCATAATTGAAAAAGATGAAAAATTTTTTAAAAGTTGAAGTTTTATCTTTTTTAACTTTTGCGTGTACCCTTCAACAAGCCAAATTTGGCAGCGATTTTAGTACCGGTGTGGGTGGCGTATCCAGTCCTGTTGTCCAGCCTCCTACTA
>JBAXJW010000138.1:0-4652 GCA_037137635.1 bacterium
GCCAGAAGCGGTTCCATCGGGCCACCATTCTGAGCCAGTTTTAAGCGTTGCAGATGCAAAATAAAGAAGAAAAATTTGAAGGGGAAGAGTGAGGAAAGCCCAAGATTGAATTGTTGGATTTTGAATATCCGAGAATTTTCTATAGCCACTGTCATGAGAGAGCACTTTTGCTGTTGGCAAAAATAACATCCAAAATAAAAAACAGCGCAAAAGTACATCTCCACCATCCACAATGAGGGGGTTTCTAAAGTGAAGTGAGATGGTGAGAAGCCACGTTATAAAAATAGAGAAGCGTGTTTTCCAGCCGATCATCATGGCAAACGAGGAGATGAGTAAAAGAACAAGGAGAAAAAAAGACCAGCTCGCGTGTGGGCTTAGACACTGTAGGCAAGGCCCTGTTGGCGCATAAAACTTTTGAAGAAGGCTAAGTCCTAGCGTTCCTTCTTCTGTGTAGTGGGCTTCAAAGTTTTGCATTCGAAAGACAGTGTCGAGCATGACAAGAAAACCCAGAAAAATTCGCGAGACAGCAAGTGAGCGTAAATCGAGTTTCATGTTGATAAAACTCAGTTTATTCGAAAGATAATTTCAACCAAAGATTACTTTATCGTCCAGAAAATGTTTTCTTGACGCGTTCAATATCTTGCCAGGTTGAAGGAAGATCTCCTGTTAGATTTTCAGGAGCCTTTCCTTTGGCTTGCACAACGATATCGTCTTCAAGTCGTACACCTAAGCCTCTGAATTCCTTGGGGACAGTTGTGTCATTTTCCATGAAGTAAAGTCCAGGCTCCACAGTTAGCACATTGCCTGCTTTGAGCTTTACGTCTGTTCCATTTTCAAAGCAGGGCGCTGGATCGTGCACATCGAGTCCAAGCCAGTGGCCTGTTCCGTGTGGATAATATTTGAAGTGGTCCCTTTTTTCAAAAATTTTATCAGTCGGGCCTTTGAGAATTTTCAAAGATTTCAATCCTTCAATCAAGCTCAGTGAAGCTGTTCTATGAATATCCATGCGAGTGTATCCTTCACGACAAACATCGATGGCAGCCTTTTTTGCCTCGTGAACAATGTCCATGAGTTTTCGCTGATGAGGGGTGAACGTGTTTCCAACAGGAAGCGTGCGAGTAATGTCAGATTGATACATCCTGAATTCACAGCCACAATCAGCTAAAAGCATCTCGCCCTCTTTCATTTGGCGATTGTTTTCGTGATAGTGAAGAATGGCGGCGTTGGGTCCGCTTCCAAGAATAGAAGAGTATCCAGGTCCGCGACAGCCATTTTCTATATAAACTTTTTCGATAATTGCTTGTGCCTGATATTCAAACATTCCGGGCTTTAGTTCTTCCATCAGTTGAAGATGAGCTTGAACGTTAATCTTAGATGATTCTCTGAGTTCTTTAACTTCGTGTGAATCTTTGATGAGTCTGAGAGCTCTAATGTATGGAAGTATTTCGATATAGGCAGACGCTTCTGCGAGTCCTATGCGAGTGTCACCGTGAACAGCTTCTTGCGCTTTTGTAAGGGTGGATCGAAATTTTTCAAAAAGTTTAGGATGAGTTGAAAAGTTAGAGTAAATTTTTGGTAAAGACCCTTTGGGTAATTTGCGAAACCAATCTTGAACTTGATTATCAAGTTCGTGGATCGGGAATGCTTCATCGGCCATGAATGTATTCTTGGCGCCTTCTGGTCCTGCTCGTAGACCGTTCCACTGCTCCATTTTTGGATCACGCGGGCGAACAAAAAGTTGATAGTGACTTATTTTCCCGTCAGACCATAAAAGCGCTACTGATTCTTCTTCTTGAAAACCAGTCATGTAAAAGAAACTTGAGTCCGCTCTATAGGGATAGTGAGCGTCTGCTCCCATTGGGTAAACAGGAGAGTTGTAGAGAATAATTAAAAATGGATGAGAATCTTTAAGGTTTTGTAAAAGATTTTGACGTCTCTGAGCAAAGGCAATTTTATGGTATTCTGGGTAGAGCATAGTTCCGAAAAGAATATACCATGAGATTAAAATATATCGCCATTTCTTCTTTTTTTATCTTCTCTGCTTCTTACGCAGATGCGACGAACGAAGGCTATCGTATTAAGAACTATCAAGAAGTTCTCAAAAAAGTTTATGTAGATGCAACTCGTTTTGAGGAATTGAAAGTTGATCCGACAAAATCAGGTGGAAGTACATTGATGGGATTGATTTCTCGTTTGATGGGAAGCGCGCCAAATTCAACTTTTGAGGGAATGGGCGTGCAGCGTTATATTTACTCTGCTTTCAAGGGGCAATCTCTTTTGGGAGTCAGTCACGGATCAAGTGTCGATGCTGATGGCATATTGATCAACGTCGTCGTTCATTATGATGCGGATGCGAATGTGAAGGGAGTTGAGATTTTGGATGCTCCCGAAGAAGTTGCAGCGGCTGTTAAGTCCCATAAGTTTTTAGACCAATTTAAGGGATATGCGACTGAAGATTTTCAGGTGAAGTATGAGAAACATCGTCGACGTCTCATTAGTCATCAGGGTCGAGCTTTAAAAGAAATTAAAACTCCGTCTACGGGAGTTGTTAAAAATTATTTTGATCGAATTCTTCGATCTGTTCGTTACAATGTCGCTTTTGTAGATGTCGCTTATTTCATTAGCCGTTTACCGATGATGGATACGCAAAGCCGGCGTATCAGTTCTGTTTCAAAGGGCGCGGGAAGTCCTGAGGCGATGGTCGAATCTGCAAAGATGACAAGTCCTTCTGGCGATCGTAGTAAGAACTTTATTGCTCAGCCTGCTTCTATAAAAAATTAAATGAAAATTTAAAATTATTTTTTAAAAAGAATCGCGTCGAGTTTTTTTGCTGTATCTAATGCTTTTAGATCATCGAAGCCGCCAACATGTTGAGTTCCGATAAAGATTTGAGGGACTGTTGTTCGTCCTCCTGCTTTTTTGATCATCTCATCTCGAAGTTCAGGCTTTTGTGAGAGGTCAATTTCATCAAAGCCTACACCTTTTTGAGTCAGTAAGTTTTTAGCAGCAACGCAGTAGGGGCAGTAGTCTTTTGAGTAAATTAAAATATCTGCTTGTTGGGGATGTTTGGGTAAAGAATTACTCATTAAGTTTTTTCTATCTAAGATCCTGGTGATTGAAAATATAAAAACTACTGAAACTTCACAATGAGGGGCTTGATAAGACCGCTTGTGACGTATTCCGTTTTGCTAATGTTGAGGGTTCCTGGGTAAATTCTGTGATACCAGTAAGCATTTCGTAAAATTGTAGGAACGTAGTCGCGTGTTTCTCTGTAGGGAATAAGGTCCATGAAAATTTCAGGATCTTTTATCCAGGAGTAACTTTGTTCCCATTCCTCAACTCGCACAGGTCCTGCATTATAGGCAGCAAGGGAGCGCTCAATGCTATTGTTAAATCGCTTTGCAAGACGAATAAGATATTTAGAGGCATATCGAATATTTTCAGAGGGGCTCCAGAGCTTTTGGCTATTCTTGGAACCCATTTGACGAGCTGTCGAAGGAAGCATTTGGAGTAATCCCCACGCATTTGCACCTGATTTTGCGTGAATATCAAAAGAACTTTCTTGTCGTGCAAGACCTAAGAGAAGGGCTGTGTCGAGTTCTACTCCGTGGAGGTTAAAAAGCTCGAGGTAAGGAGCTGGGTAAAGATACTCCATGATTTCTTTTGTAACAGGAGGATTTGAAAGCGTGAGGTATTTAGTGAGAATTCCAATTTGCGCTTTGTACAGGTCTGCAGAATGAAGAAGGCGAGCTAAGTGTTGAACGTAACCAAATTCAAGATGCGGAGGAATTTGATCAGATAGATATTCTGCGTATTTTTTGAGTTTATAGGGATCGGATTCAAGAAGAAGGCCCATCTTGAGCCATGTAAACTTTGAATCCAATCGAGCATCAGGAATAGAGTAAAGATCGCTGGCAATACTCGCTCTTAAATTCATTTTGAGAGGATCTATGTTTTTTTCGTGTAAAAGTTTGATCGTGTACCAAGAGCGGGGATATTTTTCGATCAAAGAACTTGTGTATTCTTCGCTCTCATTGGGTTTGGTTTTTTTAAGTAAATGACCAAGCCAGTAGAGACTTCTGTAATCTTCTCTAGGAAATTCAGCTAGAAGTGCTTTTTTAAAATAACTAACAGCTTCTGTGTTTTTGTCGAGAGCTGCATAGATCAAAGCAAAGCGTAAATTTCCTAGCTCGTAGGCTTGTTCGGAGGGTTTTGCGCAGGCAAGTCCACGAGAATAAAGTTTTTCAATAAGCGGAAAGTAATTTGGATTTCCAGCAAAAGGTTCCAGGTTGTAGGCAAGCGCGAGGCTTAAGTTTTGCGGACAGGCAGGAGTTTTAATCGCCTCACGAGCAAACTCTATAAGAAGGTTTTTATTTTTTGAAGGAAGAGCATGGAGAAGGCCCTGGAAGCTCCCACTCTGCATTTTTTGAATATTTTTTTTGGTAATTTTTCCAACACTGGCGAAAAATCTTTTTGCTTTTTCTTTTTTGTTGTCTCGTTTGATGAAGTCGAAATAATCTTCGATCACTTCACAAAGCGCTTTGTTTTTTGTTTTTTTGCAATCGGTGATCCACTCTTCTTTCACGAAGCCGGCTTGGATTCTCTCATTGAAAAGCATGTAGTCTTCAATCGCAGCTTCTTTTACTTTATAT
>JBAXJW010000139.1:0-4617 GCA_037137635.1 bacterium
GGATGTTTTAAAACAATTACATGAGAGTTGTTTTTTGAATTCATATGTCTTCCTTTGTTTTTTAAAAAACAGTTCCATCGCTTTTTATTTTTAACGGAGGTGTCGCTCCTTCACGTTTTTCTTGTGCAAGAGCTCGGCCTGCCCACCAGGTTCCGCCTTCCAAAACTTTTGCAAGCGGGAAGTCTTGTGGAGTTTTGTTTAATTTTTTACAAACTTCGTTTCCTATTTGATCAAGTAAGTAAACGGTCAGTGCGCGCCACTCGATAATAAGGTCAGAATCAGGAGACCATTCCGTAAGGGCATCGCTTTCATTTTTGAGACTGAGCAATCCAGAATCGATCATGAGTCCGCCGTTTCTGTATTCTGCTAGTCCTGTAAGTTCTTCGACGCCTGTCACTTGAAAGCCCGCTTCTAAAATAGGTTCAATCAAAGAATAGGTCATCCACTGAGAGAGTTTGTGCAAGGGCACCAGTGATCCAAGTTGTTCGGAAGAGTTGAGCTTAGAATGTTGCCAAACATCGCCCAAATTAATTCCGTTGGCCATGATTCTTCCAGGCCAAATAGGTCCAAGTCCGTCTAAAACTGCACGCAAAATTCCTGTGGCAGGAATTTTTTGTCCGTATTTTTGTTGAAGATAATCAAGAATGCTTCCAGGACGATTGAGTGGAAATATTTTTTTGTTCGAGAGAGCTTTTTGAAGATTATTTAAAAGAGCCACTCTGCCAGAAACTCCAACGAGTGGATTCTCTGTGCTCACTTGAAAATATTTTTCTAGATCTTTGTTCGTGATACGGCCCAATCCTTCAGCGTCTGCTTGGAGGGATTTTTGATCGTGACTCATGATACCCGTTAAAAACATATGAAAGCTTGCAACGCCGAGACCTTCGGATCGTGCAAAGTCTTTTCCATTTTCATTGTATTTCCACTGAATCCCAGCACCGGCGTCCAATAAAACAGAAGTGATGACAAGGTCGAGTTTGCTTCGAGCTCTATCAATTGGGTTGAGACCTTTTAGCTGTTCATCAAGAGTTGTGACTCGGTTGATGTTGCCGGCTCGAAAATGTCCCCATCGAGAATGAAAGGGTATTTTGAGGTCGGGATAGTTTTTATCGATAATTTTTAAAACAAAATCAACCGTCGTAGGGAATTTCTCGGGATGATACGTAAAGTATGAGTTCCCCTTTTTACAATAATCAAAAACATTCTGTGCTTGATCGCGAATGGCTTTTGTTGAGAGTAAATAATCGATGTCTTGGTCGCTTAATTTTATATTTTTCATCTAATATCTCGCCTTAATTTTCGTCGATATCGCGACCTTTTACTTTTTTAAGGCTTTCTCCAGTTTTAGGAACTTCTTTGGAGAAATATCCCGCGGCTTTTTTTGCTTCGATTTCTACTTTTGCATCTCCAGGAATGAGTTCGTCTGGAATGGAAATGCGATTTACAACTTCAATTCCACTTCGAACAATCGCATCGTATTTCATATTGCTCATGGAATGCAGATTGTGGATTTTTTTAATTCCAAAAAAGTGCAAAGGATCAGGCATGAATTCTTGGAAGCGAGCGTCTTCAGTTCCCGCTACACACTCAGTGCGTTTGAAGTATGTTGCAGCGGAATCTCCACCTTCTTGACGTTTTCGTGCATTGTAAACGAGGAACTTTGTGACTTCTCCAAGAGCGCGGCCTTCTTTGCGATAGTACGCAATGATTCCCACTCCGCCTCTTTGAGCTGTGCGTGCGGCATCTTCGATTCCATACATTAAATAAGGTCTGCATGTACAAATGTCTGAGCCAAACACGTCAGATCCGTTGCATTCGTCGTGCACTCGGCAGGTGAGTTCTATTTCTGGATGAGCAAGGTCACTTGGATTTCCAAATATATATACAGTTGTGCTGCCAATCGGTGGAAGCCAAGCTTTGAGGTCTGGGCGGGTAATAAATTCAGGGTACATCCCACCAGTTTCTTGGAAGAGAGTTTTTCTCAAGACGCCTTCCTCAACTCCAATGCGAGTCGCAATTCCAGGAAGGTACCACACGGGTTCGATCGCAACTTTTGTCACACAGATGTCCCCGTTGTCTTTAATGATCTTGCCATCTTTTTTTAATCGACCAGCTTCAATGGCTTGATTGAGTTCAGGAATTTGCAGATGCGCTTGTGTGCATGCAATCGTAGGGCGGATGTCGTAGCCTTGATCGAAATAAGATTTGAAATGAAGTTGCGGATCAAGTCCCCAAGGATCAAGCGCCACAATTTTTGTAGAATCAAACCACTGATCGTAAGGACCAATCTTTGCGGGGCTTTGAGTGTTATGGAGGTCGGGTTTGTGAAGTGTAGGAAACTTTCCACTCGCAATCGAAAGAGCGCGGTAAACTGTATAGCTTCCGCCATGAGCACCAATGGCATTTCGCGCTTTAGAATTACTGACGGACGCCACAATCGGGCCGCGTTCGAGAGCTGTTTTCGCTCCCCATTTGATTGGCAGAGTTTCTTTGTATTTGAGGTTTGAGTAAGAAGCTAAAATAATGTGATTCGATTTTTTTTCGTTTTTAGGCACAACGCTTTTCCTCTTTATCTTGTTAGATAAAGTATAGGCACGAAAGCGTAGGAAGTCACATCAGAGCTATTGAATGAGATTTTATAAAATTACCATCTAATCTGACGATAAGTTATTTGAGTGTAATCAAAATCTGAGTGGCAATTGTCGAGAGTTTTGCCAACATTAACTGCTAATTGAGGAGCTCTTAAGAAAGCGCCTTTTTTATCGGCAACAAGATAAATGCTTGCCGCAACTCTTTTGCTTTCTCCGCAGGTAGCAAGTTCCACAACGTGATCAACAAGTGAAATGCTAAAGTGTGTTCCTTGTTCGTTATTCACAGTTGTGTAGAAGAATGAAGGACTTACGGGATAAGTTGTTTTTCCAGAAACAACGTAACTTTTTTCAGGAGCACGTTTGTTGAGAATAACTTTTCCAGCATCAAAACAAATTGTTTCAGGAAGTTTAGCTTCTTCGATCAAATCCATTTCCCATTTTTCGCCTTTGAATTCTTCTTTTTTCCAACAAGCAGCTTGAGCTGTTTGAAGAAGAACGAAAAGAGTAAGGAGTGACATGAGAGGGGCTTTGGTGAAGGAAGCTTTCATCATGGAGGGTATTTGTATCGAATATAACATAACGCGTCAATCGTTTTTTCTTTCTCAATGAGAATCATTTTTATCTTCGGTTAGGCTGTCTTTTATGCACACTGAAGGCGGTCATTCGCATCACGATCATCATGTTGAAGAACACTTCGAATCCCCTGAAATCGTTCGGGATTTGATCATTGGAGTGAGTGACGGTTTAACGGTTCCCTTTGCTTTAGCAGCAGGCATTACAGGGGCAATCGCGAATAACATGATTGTCGTCACTGCAGGGATCGCTGAAATCGCAGCAGGTTCTATCGCTATGGGCCTCGGAGGATATTTGGCTGGGCGTTCTGAATATGAGCATTACGAATCAGAGCGTCGCCGTGAAGAGCGTGAGGTAATTGAGGTTCCTCACAAAGAAGAAGAGGAACTTTACGAGGTTTTTGATGCTTACAATGTTGAGCGTGAAGCGGCCTCTCATGTGGTGAAGTCCATCGTGAAAGACCAAAAAACATGGGTCGATTTTATGATGCGCTTTGAATTGGGTTTAGAGAAGCCTCATAAGACAAGAGCGCTTAAGTCGGGGCTTACGATTGGCCTAGCTTATATTTTTGGAGGAATCATTCCCCTCGTTCCCTACGTTCTTTCTCGAAGTTCAGAAACTGCTCTTAATGTGAGTGTATGGTTAACGCTTTTAGCGCTTTTAGTTTTTGGTTATTTCAAAGGCAAATATACTTCTGAAAAGCCAATCAGAAATGCTTTGTTCACAACATTTGTGGGTGCAGCAGCGGCAGCAACAGCCTTTTTCGTGGCCCGAATGATTCATCCAGGTTGATGGTTGTTAGTTGCTAATTTTTAATTACTAAATTCGTATTTGGTCTTCATGAACTTTTCAAAGAAAGAATTCAGTGCGCCTGCGCAAACAATTGCGTGGACTTCTCCTTCGGTCAATCGATCAAAAGCCTCGCTCCTGCCAAAAACATTGATACCTTGTCGGATTGTTAAGCGATCACGAGGAGAGATGAAGGGGTTTTTAATCTGAATGCTTTGTTTTTTGTTAGTGTTGTCTGGGATGTACAAATACTGCTCGAAATGAGAAGGAGGAAGATCGATTTCTTCCGTGATTTCCCAAGTGTCTTTGTTGGCAGCGTATATTTGAAGCTTTCGCTTAACGAGGTCTACAAAATAGTAGTTTGGTCCTTTGAAGTCTGTCCAAGCTTTACTTTTTGTATAAAGAGCAAAGAAATTGGGAGTTACTTGAATACTTACAACAGCTTTTGATGGGAGTTCGAGTTCTTTGATGTTGATTGTTTCGCTCAAACAGTTTTTAGCTTCTTGAGTGGAGTATCCACCTTTGATTTGTGTGGAAAGATTGGCGGACATATCTTTGATAGATCCAGTTACGTTAGTCGTTAAACCGTCTAAATCTGGTTTTGCACAACTTGTTGCAAAAATTATTGTTGCTGCAAGAGTAATAAGGTTCCCTCTGTCCATAG
>JBAXJW010000140.1:0-4599 GCA_037137635.1 bacterium
AAAAATTATTTTAAAAAGTCCTTTCTGGGCCCAAGAAAATGATTTTCGCTGGTCCTATACTCAGCAAGGTGCAGCTCAAAAACTCACTCAAGCCTGGAAGGATTTTGCTTCTTGCTGCTCCCTTGAAGGCGGGTGGTCTCTCGTCAATTTTTATGCTGAAAAAATTCTCCGCGACTCTCCCGACTTTGAAGCTCTCGCTCGATGGGTCAACTGGGAAGGCGCGCTTTATTTTGCGGAACGCCCCAAGGAACACACTCTCCTCACAGCAACAACTCTCAATAAATTTTGGACCAATGTGAGCAAAATCCAAATTCATTATTTGAAAAATAATTTTTTTCTCAAAGAAAAAGATGTCGAAGAAGCTATCCAAAAAATTCGTACACAAAAAATACAAACCTTGTGCCTTCAAGGGGATAAGGATGGGGTAACCCCTCTTGAACATCTTAAAGAAATTCAAGAAATCTGGCCCGAACTGGATGTCAAAATCATTCCAGGTGCGGATCACAAAATTCCGGAAGAAGAATTAAAGCTTTTATAAAACTAATGAAGCATGGGCGTGATGGGAAGAGCATTCACAATGCGAGCTTCTGCTTCGAGCAATTCCATTAAGCGTTTTTCAATTTCATTTTTTTCAAAATAGAGACGCGCTAATTTAATGTATTGACCATAGTGCTTAGCCTCTTCTCGGCTTAAGTGCTCGTAATAGGCCTTTAACTGATCATCTTCAGACAAGGCACCTGCCACCAAACCAAAGCGCTCACAGCCACGATTTTCAACAATAGCTGCAAGAAGAAGTCGATCCAAAAACCGATCTCTCACTCCATGACGCAATTCCTTAAGGAGTTCTTGAATATAAGGATCCTTCTCATCGCTCTTAAGGCCTTGATTGCGTTTGTGCAAAAGTTCTGTGATTTGTTCAAAATGCTCGAGCTCTTCTTTGGCAATCGAGAACATCGTTTTTACAAGTTCAGGTTGATCAGGATATTTTGCAATAAAAGAAAGCGCTGTCGACATCGCCTTTTTTTCGGCGGCCGCGTGATCTTTTAAAAAGACATCAAAATTTGCAATCACCTTCTGAGGCCAGAGAGGCGAGGTTTTACTTTTGAGTTTAAATTCTAAAAGTCCAGCTATGTCTTCCACAGGAATATATGTAGCAAAAGCTCATCAAAAAAGAGAGGGAAATCGAAGTTCTGAAGTTCTAAGGACAAGAGATTTTTGTTCGGGTGCCTAAGCAGACCAAAATAGTTTGCCAATGGCCATTTGTTTCCACAATCTTAGATTGAAAACTTGAACACGTTGTTGCGCGGATACATCCATTAGAAAGCATTTCGCAGGTTTTCTGAAAGGCACAAGTAGGAACCTGTTCCCAATGACCATTCACTTCGGTCGTGACGTTATACCACTGCTGGCATTCTTCGACGCAATCTAAATGCCCTCCGCCATTTCCGCCACCATTACCATTGCCACCACAGAAAACTCTTGTGTCTGTAATCGATTGAGGAATCAAAACGACTTGGCCAGGGCGTAAATACACATTAGGGTTCGCAGAAGCTTCTTGGATGAAACTCAATAAGCTAAAGAATAAAAGAATTGAAGCAAGAATTTGTGAACGTTGTGTTTCCATAAGTCCCCTTACAGAAAAAAGTCTAACATTGAGGATTAGTTCTGCAAGGGCTTGCGCAAAGCTTCATAAAAAAGAAAAAAGTTTGCGGCAATCAACATGAAAGCCCCCAGTGAGAAAGAAAGCCCCGGCTTATCAAAGCTCATTGAATATCCCCAAAACACCAAAAGAGGAATCCACAAGAAATTAAAACAAAGAGCAAATACGGCTTCGAGAGAATAAATAAAAGTTGCTTCTGTAGCAGAGATTTTAGATTGCCAAAGGTTCATTAAACCAAAGGTTAAAAGGGAACAAAACAGGACCACAACGATCAAAAGAGATAGAGGCAAAAAAGGTGATTGTTGTGCAAGAGGATTGATGCAGAGATTGGAAATATTAAAAAAGGGCACATTGATTAGAGCAAAAACAATAAACATCGTCCACGTTGATCTGAGTGTGGTGTGTTTTTGAAAGCGTTGAGATTCTAGTAAAAGGATCTGCAACGTAAACAACAAGGCAGCCAAGAGAGTTTCAGCCTCACCTCTTCCCATCTTCATTTGAAACAAATCAAAACCCGATAAAAGATAAACGCCCCCCACCCCCAAAAGCAAAGCGATGAAAAAAAGAAATGTTAATTTTTTCTTTTTCTGAAAAATAGCCACAAGAGGCACCAAGACACATGTTAACTGAGTTAAAAAAGCAGAGGTTCCTGGATCCGTATAAGCAAGCCCATCGGTTTGTAAAAGAATTCCAAAACCACCAGTAATCCCCAGTAAAAGACCTAAATAAATTTCACGAAATGACTTTGGAGAAGTTGTTTTTTTATCTTTCGAAAAAAAATAAAAAAACAATCCAAACAAAGAAGAGGCGATCGTAAATCGAAGAAAGACAAAGGAAGAACTGAGCTCTAATTCCGTTGCACCCAATCCACAATAAAACTGCCCTCGAATAGCTTTCACAATTGGAAAGCTCATCCCCCACATACCTGTTGCCAAAAGCAAAAACAAGCGGGCTAAATGAGCCTGATTGAGTTTTTTCAAAACATTTTCATGCTATTGAGAATTTAAAACGAAAACAACTTAGAAAATATAATTAAATCCAATCGACTCTTTGCTGACGTCGGGAGTAGAAGTTTGGTTTTTTATTTCATTCAGATAAGAAACACTGACTGAAAGATCATCTTTCAAAAATACTGCAAAGCTTGTGATCGCAGTGTTGGTTATAAATTGGTAGGTATTCGATTGAAGGTAACGACTCCACCGTGCAGACATTTCTGCATAAAGCTTATCTCCCCTAGAGGAAGCAGCTCCTCCTTGAACATCAAAAGTCCAAATGGAATTCGTAAGACCCATACGATAGCTTCTCTGAAAAGGTAAAGCGATTCCACGATAGCGCCACGGATGTTGGTCACGTTGAGGAGTCCCATCAGCGGAACTCTTAGGCGCAGATAGAGTCACATCAAGAGCAACAGCGCGCTCAACTTTTTTCACACCTTCTCGTAACTTTTGAAAACCCAAAACTTGAATCACATATTCAGGCAAGCCTTTGTTCACCACAATTGCCGAAACACTTTCTGCATAATCACGTCTTTGTCGTTCTTCTTCTTCGCGACGAAAAGGGCTTAAGATCCGTCTTTGGGTAGAAGACAAATCGTCCATAGGAATGGTAAACATTCGACTGTCTGTTCGGATAGATTTGCGGTCAGCTTCAACGAGATAAGCTTCACGAAAGAGATATTTACCCACGTCCGTATCACCACGAATTTCTTCATTGTAAGAATTCCAAACAGAAGGAGAAAGCGGAGTCAGTCCCGCAAAAGAATCTTCAGAATTTCGAAAAAAAGAATCCTCTTGAGATGAGTTCGACTGAGGTCTGCGCTCCAATAGTGAGCGCTGAAAAGATTCTTGAGTCGATGCTTGTTCAGAGAATAAAAATAACGGCGCAAAGACAGCCAAAAGGATTAAAATTCCCTTTCTGAATGCGATCAAAAGTTTGACACCGTCGTTATACATAAATGCTCTTTAAACTTCTCTTAACTTCATACTTATAATAGCAAAAACAATACCGCTCATAACGATCAAGGAAGGCTTTATAGCAAAATAAAGGGTCAAAAATTGTACAACTCTTGGGCAAAAATGGAAGAAGTGGACGATATGAACAGTCACTTTTATTGCTTTGAACATGACTTGCATATTTTGGAAGCTGAGTTGTAATAAAATCAGAAATGACTTTCGGAGAAAGTCTTTAAACAAAAAGGAGAAAAGAGAAATGAAAAAATTTGCAATAGTAGTAATGAGCGCAGCGGCTTCTATGGCTATGGCTATGGGAACAATGACAAGCACTTCATCAGGCGAGAGCCCTATGAAAGTCTACACAAACATCGACATGAACATGACTAAATTGACGAGCCCTGGATTGACATACGACATGGGTTACAACCTCTCTGTTGGAACTGATGCTGCTTATATGTTCACAAACGAAATGGGTGCTTCTTTAGGTCTCGACTTCAACATGGTTAGCGCAGAAACTCCTACAGTAAAATCTAAAGTTAACTTCCTCGATATTCCTGTAAACTTTGTTTACAACATGTCTTTCAGCAAAGATCTTAACGCTCTTGTAGGCGTTGGACCTTATGTTGGAATGCCTCTTGGAAAAATGAAAGCTGAAGGTTTTGATGATCTCAAAGTTGAAACCGTTTACGGACTTAACCTTGAGTCACACATCAACTATGCAATGTCTTCTGACTTTGCTCTTGGTGGACACGTTGGCTTTAAATATGCTTTCAGCGACATGAACAAATCTGATGGAATGATTGGAACTCAAAACTACTGGGCTCTTGGTCTCGGTTTGAGCGCTAAGTTTCTCTAAGTTTTGATTTAAAATCAAAAACAAAAAAGCCTCGGCTCTCTTTAATGAGAACCGAGGCTTTTTTTATGATGCAAGATAATTACGCGTTCTTGATAATCTGACGAAGAACGTAGGGCAAAATGCCTCCATGC
>JBAXJW010000141.1:0-4497 GCA_037137635.1 bacterium
GGTAAACGCCTCGATTACTACACCGCCGAACATGATATCTGGAAGATGATTCGAAAGGTCTTTCGTGAACGCGAAAAAATGGCCATCGAACAAACCAAAAATAAACTCGAAGAAGCCATCAAATCACTCAATAACGAACTCAATACTCGTATGGACATCAAAAGCCGGCGAACAAGCCAATTTCAAAAACTCAGACTCGAAGATCTCATAAAAGCCTCTCAAACAGCTGAACAAATTATGGATGGCTTTATCAACCTGGGCTCTATGAACATTGCACCCTTATTTGCTTTATTAAAACCCTATACAAATGTCGCGAAGAGTCTTAAACAATAAGGACCGTGCTTTAAACGCGGGAACAACAAAAACATGAACTTAGTGACACATCCAACGAAGCGTTTAAATGCTTCCACTACCTTGAGCGATGCTGATAAAAGCCTTGAACAGCATCTTCAATCTGTGGAGTCGTGTCTCAGCAAACGCCTCAACAGTTTTACAACTTATCCAGCAGAACTTTCTGCTAGACTTGTGAATGCAGGCGGCAAACGCATTCGCCCCCTTCTGCTTCTCGCAACTTTTGAAAGTATTCGCAAGGCAATGGGCCTCAAACAAGACATCAAAGCCGAAGATCTGCACCAACTTGGTGCGGTTGCCGAGCTCGTCCATACTGCAACTCTTTTTCACGATGATGTGATTGACGAATCCCCAGAAAGACGAGGGATGACAAGCGCTCAGGTTTTGCATGGAAACAAAATTGCAATTCTTGTGGGAGATTTTGTTTACGCAGAGGCTTTTGCTCGTCTCATGGAACGTGCCTTCCTTTATCCCAGCCAAAAACTAGCGATTACCATCCAACAACTTGTTGAGGGAGAAATCCTTCAAAAAGAAATTGTCACCACACGAAATTTTCAGTCTGAGCAATTATTTCAAATTGCGAAACTCAAAACAGCTTCGCTCTTTTCTTGGTGTTCCGAAACAGGTGCCTGGGCTGCCGGACAAACAGATCTTATTCAAACAGCTTTTGATTTTGGACATCATCTAGGAGTTGCGTTTCAACTCATCGACGACGTTATAGACACACTTGCAACACCTACAAATTTAAATACCGAAAAAGATTTCTGCAAAGAATTTGTCGTGTCCGCTCCCTCCTTTCCTCTGATGTTGCTCTTTGAAAATGACTCCTCTCAATTGGACGCTTGGAAGAAGCTCCCCTCTCTCGATGAAACAAATCAAGCTCAAAGCATTTCTAGTTTGATCGAAGCCTGCAAAGGTTCTCTCATTATCGAAAAAGCTCGATTAAAAATCGATGAAACTCTTGAAGAAGCTACAGAGCTTGCCAAACTTTTAGGGAATTCTGAAATCCTTCAAGAATTAGTAAATGAATTGAAAATTCGTGCAAGTTTTGCGCTTGAGGGAAAGGCTCAAAATTAATTCACTATGAACGATATTCAGAAAGAGATTCTTAAAACTTCTTCTGAAACACTTTTACGAAAAGATGACCACCTCGACCTTTGTTCTCAAAAAAATGTAAACTCCAACGGAAGTGCAGGATGGGAACACATCAAGCTTCCCCACTCTGCTCTTCCGGACCTCAACTTTGATGAAATCAATCTTGAAACTCAATTCCTTGATCAAAAATTTTCCGCCCCTTTCCTTATTTCAAGCATGACGGGCGGCTCCCCTCGTGGAGAAAGAATCAACGAAACACTCGCTCTTTTTGCTCAAGAAATGAAGATTCCCATGGGCGTAGGCTCTCAACGAATCTTTCTGGAACAAAAATCTTTTCAGCAAAAAGATTCTGGCCTCTTCAATTTACGCAAAATAGCTCCTCGTGCGGCCCTTTATGCAAACATAGGGGCTGTTCAACTTAACTACGGAGTCACAACGCGTGATTGTTTGTACCTTGTTGAAAACCTTGAGGCTCAAGCTTTAATTTTACATCTGAACCCACTTCAAGAAGCTATTCAAAAAGAGGGCGATCGAAACTTTAAAAACTTATGGCCCAAAATTTCTGATCTATGCAAACAAAGCCCCGTTCCTGTCATTTTAAAAGAAACAGGTTGCGGACTTGATTCTCAAACATGCGTCCTCGCTCAAGAAGCAGGAATCAAAGCCGTTGATATCGCTGGCTTTGGTGGAACACACTGGGGATATATAGAAGGCCTGCGCCATACTGAACGTGCAAATTTAGGCGATCAATTCAGGAGTTGGGGCATCCCTACTGTAGAAGCACTTATACAAGCTCGTACAGCACTTCGCTCCTCATTCCCAGTTATTGCGTCAGGTGGAATCAGAAACGGCTTAGACGCCGCAAAAGCTTTTTACTTAGGTGCAGAGTTAGCTGGTCTCGCGCTTCCCTTTCTGAAAGCAATTGAAGACACCCCTGAAAATGACCAAATTGAAAAACTTAAAAAAGTTTATTTTGAACTTTGCGAAGGCCTAAAAATTTCACTTTTCTGTACGGATTCCACAAACATCGCTAAACTAAAAGAAAAAGGATTAGAACTCTATGAAGTCGAGCCGAATTAAAGGATTTTACAAATTAAAACGTGGTGAGCGCTTAGATGCTCTTCGCGAGTTTGCAGATATCCCTTCGGATCAACTTCGTGTTTTCTCTCAAGACAGCGCTCTAACTTTTGAAACAACAGATCTATTTGTTGAAAATGCAGTGGGCTCCTATCCATTGCCGTTGGGAGTTGCGACGAGCTTCAAAATCAACGGCGAAGATTATCTAATTCCTATGGCTGTCGAAGAAAGCTCAGTCATTGCAGCCTCTAGCAATGCCGCTCGAATTGTTTACGAAGCAGGAGGCTTTCAATCAAAGTGCCTCTCTTCCCTCATGATCGGCCAGATCCAACTTCTCGACCTTCCACTTGAAAAGTGGAAAGAATGTGTCGACAACATTACTGCAAACAAACAATTCCTTATTGAAACCGCCAACGCTGTTCACCCACGACTTCTCATGCGAGGAGGTGGTGTTCAAGATATCGAAGTTCACACAAACAACAACAGCGAAAAGCCTTTTATTGTTGTTCACATTTTGATCGACACTCGCGATGCGATGGGCGCAAATATTATTAATACCGTTTGCGAAAAATTAGCTCCTCACTTGCAAGACATAACCGGTGCTCGGATTGGATTAAAAATTCTCAGCAACCTTGCAGACCGAAAACTTTTTCAAGCAACTTGTCGAATCGATCCAAAGTTTTTGATGTCTTCGGATTTAACTGGTGCGATTGCTCCTGAGGAAATTGCTCAACGTGTCTGGGAAGCCTTTGTCTTTGCAGACAACGATCCCTATCGTGCTGCCACTCACAACAAAGGAATCATGAACGGCGTTGATCCTGTTGTGATTGTCACGGGTAACGATTGGCGTGCAATCGAAGCAGGCGCTCACGCTTACGCAGCCAAGACAGGCCGCTACCGCTCTCTTTCAAGGTGGCAAGTAGATTCAAAAGGATTCCTCGTTGGAGAACTCACGATTCCTCTTCAACTAGGCACAGTCGGAGGAGTTACGCGACTTCATCCTTCAGCACGCATCGCTCTTCAAATTCTTGGAAATCCAACAGCTGAAGAGCTTGGAAAAATCATCGCCTGCTCTGGACTTGCTGCAAACCTCGCAGCGCTTCGTGCCCTTTGCACAACAGGAATCCAAAAAGGCCATATGCGCTTACATGCTAAAAACATTGCCTTTGCAGCTGGTGCTCAAGGTGCCGAAGTCGAAATCATTGCCGATCTTTTAATTCAACGTAAGCAAATTAATGCAAGTGAAGCAGAGATGGCTCTCAGAGAATACCGAGAGAGAGAACGTCAAAAACGTGAACCTTATTTATCACACACAAATCCCAGCTAAACTTATTCTCTTTGGCGAATGGGGAGTCCTAAAAGGTTACCCAGCACTAGGTGTTGCCCTTGAAAAGTTTTTTCAATGTCACCTCGAAGAAAGCTCTCAAGAGGGCCTTCAAATTGAAAGCCCCGAATGCACATTTCATTGGATCAAAGAAGAAGAAAAAGCACCGGAATTTTTAGTTAATACTCAAAAAGCCTTAAATTATATCTTTCAAAAACCGCTTCATAAGCTAAACAAAAAAAAACTTATTCTCAAAAGAAACTGGCAACTTTCAGAAGGACTCGGATCGAGCAGCGCTCTTTTTCTTGCTCTCCTTTCTCTCGATCAAAAATTATTCAAAAATAAAAATCAATTTTCAAAAAATGACCTCTGCGCATTTCAAAAGCAACTGATTGATTTTCAAAAAGGCGGATCAGGCTTCGACCTCCTTATCCAAGCTTGTGGTGGTTTTTTAAAAACAACCCTTAACGAAATCGACAGAGAAAAGATTGAACTCCCAGAAGAACTCCTTCTTATACACACCGGACATAAAATGAAAACGAACGAGGCCCTCAAAAATAGAGAGCCCAATGAAAGAATACTTTCTGAAATAGGCAAAAGCACAGAAAACTTTATCAAACATCGCAACTGGGAAGTTTGTATTCATGAAC
>JBAXJW010000142.1:0-4440 GCA_037137635.1 bacterium
GCTTGATCGTTATTAATGTTTCCAATTCCAAGCTTTCCATTTGCATGGCTACCCCAACAGAAAATTGTTTCCTCGTAAATCTCCTTGTCGGTATTATATTTCATTCCTTTTGCACAGGTGTGGAAGTAGCCAGTTTTTACTTCACTAAAATTAATATTTTCGTCACCGCCAGAGAGTGTTATTTTTTGAGGTGTAGAGATTTGCTCTGGTGGTGGCTCTGAGTTGTTGATTCCAAGTTGAAGATTTTTGTTTTTTCCCCAACAGTAAACTTTGCCCTGCAAGGAAATTGCACAAGTGTGTTGGTTAAAAGGTGTTTCACTTTGTGAAGTAGCAATTGTATCTCCTTCTCTATCTTCTCCTGTTCCTTCAAAGTTAACGATGGTTCCCCCTGCGCTTACGCTTTTAAATTTAACAACTTCTCCATTTTCTGTGACGCTTATTCTTAAAGAGGGATTAGTGACGTTTGCTGTAGCTTCAGTTATTCCAAGAGCACCATTGTGTCTTGCACCCCAACAAAAAATATCATCCTTTGTGGTGATGGCACATGTATGAAGACTTCCTGCGCTGACATATTTAAATTTTTCTCCAGCCTCCATTTGTCCACCATGTACTACAATTACAGGATCTCTAGAAATGGATGTAGTTTTCGAAGGGTTTCCAAGTTGTCGATTAGAATTGTTTCCCCAGCACCAGATATCTCCTGTTGAAGTCAGCGCACATGAGTGTGAATGTCCTGCCGAAATTTGAGTGGCACTTCCAGGAATGGAAATGAGTGTTGGTCTTTCAACTTGAGATTGGGATGCATCTATTGTTGCAGCTGGAGGCTTGGCAGGTCTGTTTCCGATTTGACCTTTATTTTGTCTTCCCCAACAATAAACTTTGTTTGTATCGCTCAATCCGCAAGTATGCTCAGCTCCCACGCTTATTTGTTTGAAGGTTCCTCCTTCAACTTGTGACATATTGACTTTTACTGGGATGGGAGAGTCAGCTGGTACTTCTGTAGCCGTAGGAGGTTCGGTTGAAAAATTTAATGAATTTCCAAGTTGCCAATATGTGTTGTCTCCCCAGCAATAAGCAACCCTATCGGTTGAAAGCCCACAAGAGTGTAAAGCTCCGTTTCCGATTTGTTCAAAGAAAAATGAGGGTTTGTTGAGGTTAGAGTGGCTAACGCGAAGGGGAGTATAGAGAGAACCTGAAATGTCTCCAACGCCCAGCTGACGCTGGCTATTGTCTCCCCAACAGTAAAGAGATCCTTCTTTTGTAGTGCAAGTGTGTTGGTTACCGGCTGCAAGTGTAGTTCCAAAAGAACTCAAGGGAGCATACAGAAGTGTTCTTATTGAAGAGATGTCTCTTTCCCCGTCATATTGAGTTGCAGTGACACTTCTAACATTAGCAACTAAGGGTATTGCTTGAGCAAGAGTACTGAATTGATTATTGGTTCCGCAGTTAGCGTCAGGAATCGGATTCATCCCTCCACTTACTTGGAATCTAACTTTGTTATTAACTCCGTAAACACAAGTTCCAGCTACAGTAATAAAATTTGCAACGATAGTATTGTCTGTATCTGGACTTTTAATTGATAGAACGGGTGTGTTTGTAGTTTTAACAGTCCATCCATGAGAAACAGTTGTTGCCGATTCGTTACCAGCTTGATCTACAGCTCGTACTTTTACGAAATAAGTTTTACCTTCTTGAAACTGGCCATTTATTATCGTACTTGTGCTTATTACTGGAATTGTGTTCCATCCAACAACACCAGCGTCAATTGTCGTGTCTGTAAGTCCAACAGCATATTTGTAACCTTTAATTCCAGAGGGTGAGTTTCCTGTATCAGTCGAAGCTGTCCATTCAATTGAGGGACTTGATTGAAGAGAATTGTAAAAATAACGATGGGTAATTGTAGCAGGGGGATTTGGAGAACTAATGTCTACGTTGTAGCTTGTAAGTAAATGGCAAGAGTCGGCTTCTTTGTTGGAGTATTCATCTGCTAATAAACCTTTTATGTAAATTGAGGTATTTGTATTTTCAGTCAGATTAATTCTAATTCCCGCTAAAAAATCGGATATAGAAATTTTAGAGGAGCTTGAACCCACAGGAATTATTGGATTTGCAGAACAATTAGAAGAGTTTTGGTATAAATTTACAAAGTTAATGTCACTACTTGAGCTTAGGACTTTGAATACAGGTTGAAAAACTGGAGAAGGATTATTCGGATTCGAGGGTAATCCGGAAGGTGATGCTGGGGTGGCGTTGAGAAGTGTTAGCGAGGGTGTGCCTGTTCTTTTGTAAACGAAAATACCCTCATAGCAGTCACTTTCACTATTATTGAAATAAACAACCTTAGCTGAAATATCATAAGATGTTGAAACTCCAGAGGGAAGGGTAACTGGAATTCCATATTGCCCTCTAAATGTTGATGGAGATCCAGTTCCGATCTGAGAAGCGCAAGTTGTTCCATTAAAAAAACGAACTGTTTTTATGTTGGTAGGGACACTTCCTCTTAGAAAAACATTAAAGCTATTGGATGTTTCGGTTTGCGGATATGAAGAATCGATTTTAAAGTTAGTTGTTAAAGCTTGTCCCATTGTCGATTCTGAAAATTGTGTTTTGGGCAAACACGCAGTTGTGAGGAGTACGCAAAAACCTAAATATCCTAAAGAAAGATGAAAATTCTGCTTCATGCTAGAAAATCTATCGGAAGGATTCGTTAAGCTTTTTTTAAGATTGTGTTAATGAACATAAAATTAACAATTGGGTTGATTTTTTTGAGGTAGGACAAATTCTTGGAACTTTGTTGTGTTGCTGTCTTGTCAAAGAAGCTTTACTCTTAATTAAGATGCGTCAAGAAACTAGGACTTCTTCCGGTAAAAGGGGTCAAGCCGCTGTCGAATATGTCTTGTTGCTTTTGGTGGTCGTGATTGTTTTCGGCTATCTTTTTCAACAAATTAGACGAGATTTGTTTCAGTTATGGGTTTGTGAAATAGGGCCTCGCGTTCAATCTCCTATTCCATGTAAGAATAGAGATGATTGTTTTAAGATTATTGCAGACACTGCTGGCGGAGCTATCATTCAGTCTCAAAAAAGTGCCTGCTCTCAATAGTTTTTTAAAAATTTAATGAAAATCTTTTGCAAGATCTAAGATTTTAGGATCTTGCTTTAATTTAAATTTTGCAACTCTTTGTGTGGGTGTATGGGGAAGTTCTTTGACGAAGGTTACATATCGAGGCCATTTATGGCGAGGTAGTTTTTGTTCACACCAATTTCGAATGTCTTCTTCTGTTAAAGAGCTTATTTCCTCTTTGATGATAGCGACTAATATTTCTTCTTCACCGAGTTGAGAGGCTACGCCAATGGTTGCAACTTCCAAAACGTGTGGGCAAGTAGAAATAATTCGATCTATCTCGGCACCCGAAATATTTTCGCCTTTTTTTCGAATGATATCTTTTTTTCGAGAAGAAAAAACATAGAATCCTTCTGAATCTTTTAAGACATAATCCCCTGTCTTGAACCAACCGTCTTTTGTGAAGCTATTTTTTGTTTGCTCAGGATCTTTATAATACCCCTGCATTAAAAGAGGTGTTTTAACGATAAGTTCTCCGATCTCACATTGAGGGACTTCGTTTTCTTCTTCATCAATGATTTTAACTTCTGAGAGTTTTATTTTCGGATCGGGGTGAAGAGCTTCAACTCCCATTGTTCCTAGCTTGGTTTTCCCTTTTATTTGGTTATTCAGGGCGCCAGGAATTTCTGTCATTCCATAACCTTCAAGAATTAAGGGGACTTTAAATTCATTTGTGAATGCTTCAGATATCTGAGCTGAAACGGGAGCTCCGTATATTTTTTTGAGAGTATGGTCTGAGCGCCATTCACTTCGCTTTCTTTGCGCAAGAATGTTTCCAATAGCTGCGATAATATTCACTTGTGTGGCTTTTGATTCACATGCGAGTGACCAAAATTTAGAAGCAGAAAATTTTTGGTTGATAATAAGCGTAGCTCCTGCAGCAAATGCGCCCATCATCGAATAAAAAAGTGCGTTTATATGAAAAAGCGGAAGGATGCATAAGATTCGATCCGTTGGTTGAAGGTTCATTCGCTCTACAAAAGCTTCTCCAGCCATGACGCTACTTTTTTGAGAGTGCATGACTCCCTTGGGAAAACCTGTTGTGCCTGATGTATAAAGAATGAGTCCTGTATCATCTGCGTGAGCAAGACTACTTAAATTTTGAGCTCGAAGCTTATAGAGTTCATCATCCACAATTAAGATCTTTGAAGGACTTACAATTTTTGAAATTTTTTCTTTTAAATCCTCGCTTACGATCACAAGAGATGGATCCACGTGATTTAAAAGATAAGTGTATTCTTCAATTGTAAGGTCTGGGTTCAGAGGAACGTTGATAGCTCCTTGGTCGTTGATTGCAAAATACAGAGCCACGCTCAGAT
>JBAXJW010000143.1:0-4438 GCA_037137635.1 bacterium
ATGAGCTGGATACCCGTCACTATCTAAATATTCTGATTCTTTAAAAGCAGTTGCTGTTTTAAGGCTTTTGATTTCCCAAGTTTCAGGGAACTTACCAGTAAGCTCACGAAGCATATACGCAGACATCAACCCATAAAAAGTATACGGATCTTCTTCAAAGTTTTTTGTAAAAACCTTAATCGCTTCTTTTTCTTTTTTTAATTTTACAAGTGACTGAGCTCGCCAAAAACTAATCTTCAAAGGCGCTTCGTCCATGCTTTTGAACGCTGATGTGTTTCGCTCAATGAAAGTTAAACTTTCCGTCACTTGCTTGAGAGACCCTTCGTAAAGCTTAAAAAATATCCGCCAACCCAACTCGAGTTTTTGATCGTCTCGCAAATCCATTTTATAGGTTTTTTTGAGGCCCTCTAAATCCTTTTCCTCATTCATCCGAGCTTTGATATAGGCAACCTTCGCGAGAACCGAGGAAATAGACTTGTCTTTAAAGGCTTCAATCTTTGAAAGAAGAGCAAGGGTTTCTTTGTTTTCTTCAAGCGTCCAATATTGAACCGCTATTTGATAAAGACGTTCGTAATGCTTAGGCAAATCACTTTTATCTTCAGGAGGAGTAAAGAATTTAAACTTGTCGTTATATCTTTGGATTAATTTTGCAATTCGATGACGTTCGTCGAGAATTTTTATAATTTTAATATGAACCTGAAGCGCTTCCCACACCTCATCGCGATTACTTAAGAGCTTGGAATTTTCTTTGAGCAAACTTTCCATCATTTGGTCCGCACTTCGTGTGCTCAAAGAGGCACTCAAGGCCTGAACGCGCCACAAATATTCTTGCCACGTAAGCTGACTCAAACTCCATGAATCAAGAGTCTTTTCAAAACCCAACTCCACCATTAAATTCTTTAATTCAAGGTTTCGCTTTGCTTCCGGACTAATCACCCACAACCAACGAAGCTGAGCAATCAACTCTTTATCTTCTGGATTCACCGGGCGCTCTAACAATCGAATACTTTCAATCCAATAATTCCAAGAGGCATCATTCAAGGCGCCCCCTATGGTGGAAATTTTTGTTTTAATTTTTTTTGCGTACCAATTGCGTAAAGGATGGGCTCCAAATTGTTTGATCCATTGAGAGATTTGATTGAGATAAAGTTGCTCAAAATCGCGATTATTTAATAGAGCTTTTTCGTCGCTTTGAATTAATTGAAAAAGAGAATCAAAACGCAGGCTCAATCCATAAGCCCAAAACAACAAATGTGCTGTTTCGTCTTTTAAGAAAAGTGCATGTTTCTTGGAAGATTTTGATTCACGTAAAGGTGTCAGCCAAAAAAGGATTTCATCCACCAAGTTTTTGCTCTGACTTAAAAACTTCGCTTCTTTGGAGGGAGGTAAAACAGGAACTCTGTCTTGTCCGGATTCGGGAAAAAAATACTGAAGATACTGGCTTCTAGAAGCCGGAATCTCAGGAAACATCTCAGCTACTGAAGACGACTCTTCACTCTCAACGTTTTGTCCGTAAAGAAGCTCACTTTGATGACGCGTTTTGAGGGCCTGCACAAGCATCCGAGCGACTAAAAATCTTTTACCAGGTTCTTGATAATTTTTTTCTCGCGCTTTTGCGACAAACTCAGGCAAGGGACACGAAAGCTCCAAGTCTTCACGGTAATCTTTCTTTACTTGTTTCAGACACTTCTTAAGTTCCGTAAGTTCATAATGCTTAAAAAGTTCTGCTTTTACAGGCAAAGAGAAAAGGCCACAAAAAAGCACTGCAATTATGCTTAATGAACGCCTTTGCCACATGATCTCTAGATTAGCAGAAGTCTGAGTATGAATGGGAAGGAGCGAATACCTAATCACCCAGCCATGGCACTCGTTGTCATATTTTTGCGCTAGAATTCAGAGAGAGGAAAATTAAAAAGAGCCTTTTTAAATTCTTCTTTTTGCTTAGGATCCATTTCAAAATAGTCATTAAAAACAAAGAATTTAGAATTCGCTGGATTCATGAACAGCGCTTTCTCTTGTGCATGAGGCGAGGACTTTAAAGATTTCCAAAGCTGAATCAAAAAAAACTCACTCCATCTTTTAAGCAACGAATCGATGGCAAAATTATTTTTACTTTCGTACAAGCGCCATGCATTTGGTAGAGAAAGCTCTTCAACTTCTTGAAGGTATCTTTGGAATCCTTCTGAGTTTTCTAAGAAATACATAAATAGCTCATCAGAACGTATAGCAGTTTCTGTGCTGAGGTTAAGTTTTTTTCCTGTCTTGGATTCAACCAAATCCAAAACCGCATCCATAGGAGCCTTTTCTCGAAGCCCTCTAATTTCATTGACATCGACATGCCCAAAGCCAGGAAAAATTTGATAACTTGCATTTGAAAAACGTTTTGCAAAAGCTTCAATCATCTCTGGAGTCGAGTAGGGGTCTTGATCTCCTGCTATAACAATTACAGGAATTGAACTTTTTACCGTTGCTCCTTCTTTGTTGGAAAGCATTTGACCCGCAACTCCCGTCTTTCCATCCAATCCTTCTGACCACTTGTCAGACTCGGGATCAAATTTACAATTACAGCCTTTCATAACTCCGTCTTGCTGACCTGGCGGAAACTCAAAAAGATATTTCTCCAACAATTCTGGAGTTACATTTCCTCCAGGTGAAGTGATCACGGCCCCATCAACTATTTTTGGAGCAAGTGAGAGAATATCTTGAATAACCAAAGCTCCATAGGAATGACCTTGCAAAATAATAGGCAAGCCCGTTTTTTTATAGTGTTTTATAATTTGAAAAAGCATTTTACGAAAAATTTGAAGATCGTAATATTTTTTTTCTCGAGGACCTTCCCCATGAAAAGGGTAATCAAAAGAAACCTGGGCCACACCCCACTGCTGCATTCTCTTGGCACCTCTCATAAAGTTTCTTCCAGAAACATTTTCAGCTCCCGATCCCGTCAACGAAAGCAAAATAGCCTGACTTCCTGAAGGAATTTCAGGAAAGTCTTTAAGAGAATGGACGTTTGTAGGAAAATACACAGTCGTATTAAACTTTTTTATTTTTGAGTAAGGAGGAAAGGCTGCGATTGCAGAATGCTCTTTTAATAATGTAATCCAATTTTTTTTACCGCCGAGCAAATCCAAACAACCCTCAGACGCGTAGAGTGAAGAAAAAACGAAGGAGCTTAAGTATAAAAAAAGCTTCTTTTTCAAGTTTTTGTATTATATACTTTATTTCGCGTCGCGTAAATAATTTAATCACTTAATAATTTCAATCACTTAGACTTCTAGGGGAATTCAGAGAGGGGAAAATTATAAAGCGCGCGCTTAAAATCTTCTTTTTGCTTTGTATTCATTTCAGAATAATCGTTAAAGACAAAAAACCTTTGATTACTCGAATTCATCAACAGTGCTTTTTCTTGAGCGTGAGGCGAGGACTTTAAAGATTTCCAAAGCTGAATCAAATAAAACTCACTCCACCTTTTGAGCAAAGAATCGATGGCAAAATTATTTTTACTTTCGTACAAGCGCCAAGCTTTTGAAAGAGAAAGCTCTTCAACTTCTTGAAGGTACTTTTTGAATCCTTGCGAGTTTTCTAAGAAATATAAAAACAATTCATGAGAATGAATAACAGCTTCTGTACTGAGATTAAGTTTTTTTCCTGTCTTAGATTCAACCAGATCCAAAACCGCATCCATAGGAGCCTTTTCCCGAAGACCTTTCACTTCATTGACATCGACATGCCCAAAGCCAGGAAAAATTTGATAACTTGCATTTGAAAAACGTTTTGCAAAAGCTTCAATCAGCTCTGGGGTCGAGTAGGGGTCTTGATCTCCAGCTAAAATGCGAACAGGCACAAAGCTTTTTACTTTCATACCTGCTTTATTGGAATTCATCTGGCCAGCAACTCCACTCTTACCATTCAATCCCTCTGCCCACCTGTCAGACTCAGGATCGAATTTCCACTTAAAGCCTTTCATCACTTCGGCTTGCTGACCTGGCGGAAACTCAAAAAGATATTTCTCCAACAATTCGGGAGTCACATTTCCACCTGGTGAGGTGATCACAACTCCATCAACGATCTGAGGGGCAACATAAAGAATGTCTTGAACCAACAAAGCTCCAAAGGAATGACCTTGCAAAATAATAGGCAAGCCTGTTTTTTTATAATGTTTGATAACTTGAAAAACCATCTTACGAAAAGGATGAAGATCGTAATATTTTTCTTCTCGAGGGCCTTCGCCGTGAAAAGGGTAATCAAAAGAAACCTGAGCCACTCCCCACTGCTGCATTCTCTTGGCACCTCTCATGAAGTTTTTTCCAGAAATATTTTCACCACCCGAACCGGTCATCGAAAGCAAAATAGCCTGACTTCCTGAGGGAATTTCAGGAAAATCCTTAAGCGGGTGGTCGTTAGTTGGAAAATACACAGTGGTATTAAACTTTTTTAA
>JBAXJW010000144.1:0-4437 GCA_037137635.1 bacterium
ACCTGGCAGGCACCAAAGACATAATCTTCAATTCCACGAGCCAAGCCCCAAGAAGTCGCCACTGTTAAAAACAATGCATTTCTTCCAATCACAAAAGTAGAGGGAAGATTTTTAAATCCACCTTCTAGAGAAATTTCGTTTTGAGAAGTTAAGGCATTGGGAGAAAGTTCTTTTAAAAAAGACAAATCCACTTCTTGATAAGCAACATTTAATTTCTTTGCGATTTTCTCTGCACATTGCTGCTCAATAGAATGCCTTTGTCCGTAGTGAAAATTAAGTGTTTCAACCTTATCAAAGTTACGAAGTGCCCACAGCAAACACGTTGTAGAATCTTGTCCACCCGAAAAAATAACCAATGCGTGAGATTTTTTCATAACGTCACTCATTCAATTTAAACTCAACTGAGTTTTCCTTCATAAACAACGGTCATATTGAGTGTGGGTCGAAAAAGAGTCAGCCGACACAACTGAGGTAAGGCGCCTTTAAACTTAGGCCACAAAAAGCGACACATATTTTCCATTGTGGGCACATCACCTTGAATCCAATCATTCACAGAGGTGTGATCGTATTCAGAAAGAACAGACTCAATTTTATTTTTGAGGACGTCATATTCCATCACCACAGCGACATCTTCTTCACTTCGAAGAGTGACAATTACGTTGTAAGAATGCCCGTGAACTCTTCTGTTGGGATGCCCCTCAGGAAAATCGGGCATAAAATGCGCAACTTCTAAATGGCTTTGAACAGAAAGCTCAATCACTTAAAAACCTCTCTCTTTTGAGGGCCAGAGCATTTTATGAAGTTGGTGCTGAAAACGAAACGGCTTGCGACTTTCTAAAATCCAATCCGCTAAAGTGACATGACTTAATTTTCCGGCAACCGCCGAAACTAAAACTGTAAAATTTTCGAGCAATTTATTTTCTTCACAAACTTTAACCGCGTAATCAAAATCGGCACGATCTTGAATGACGATTTTAATTTCATCAAAGCCAGGCTTTAAAACTTTTAAATTGCTCCACAAATTTCTGGATTCTTCCAAACTTGCAGGAGCCTTGATGTCCATGATGATTCGAACTGATTTGGGAACCTGAGAAATATCAAAAGCTCCGCTTGTTTCGAGCATAACCTCAAAACCTTCGATCACTAATTTTTCTAAAAAAGGAATACAGTTTCTTTGTGCAAGAGGCTCACCGCCTGTGACTTCAACAAGCGATCCATTCAAATCACGCATGCGAGATAAGATTTCAGAAAACTTTAGCTGAGATCCTTCAAAAAAAGCATATTCCGTATCGCACCAAGAGCAACGCAAGGGACAACCCTTGAGGCGCACAAAAGTACAAGGTCTTCCTGCTTGTGAAGATTCACCTTGGAGACTATAAAAAATTTCATTAATAGAGAGTGATAATTCGTCCATGTCGTCCATGACGCTTTAGGTCATCCTCTTTTTACATTTTTAAAGCTAAGATTGTCAAAGGAAAAGCAGTCCCGAAAGGAATAAGGTAGCATTAATCGATTTTATGAGTTCTTCAAAGATTACAAGTAGTTCCACCGCTGAATACTTCTCGAAGAACCTGCAGCAGGTAGGTTTTAGTTCAGGTACCAAAGCCGTTTTAACCACCCTCAAGGAAGCCATCGACAATTCGCTCGACGCTTGTGAAGAGGCCCAAATCCTTCCTGAAATTCACGTTGAAATAGAACGTGTCGGGCAAGGAACCCAAAAAAACATGGATCAAATTCGTGTTTTAGTCAGCGATAATGGTCCCGGAATTGCCGCCGAAGATCTTGCAAAAGTTTATGGCGAATACCTTGCGTCTTCTAAATTTGGTCGTGGTCGATGCTCACGCGGACAACAAGGTATCGGTATTAGTGCGGCCACAACATGGGCTCAGCTAACAGCCGCAAAAGGTGTAACGGTCATCACCAAAACCAAACGCATGCCTCAGGCTCTTAAAGCATTGATCGAAGTAGACATCAAAAAAAACCAAGGATCTGTAATTGAGAAGAAAAATATTACATGGGACAGACCTCAAGGAACCTGTGTTGAATTTTTCTTTGATGGAAGAGTACAACTTCAAGGTGAAGGCGGAATCCTCACTTATTTAAAAGGAACGAGCCTCGTTAACCCACACCTCAGCCTCAAATACAAAATTAATAAAGAAGAGGAAATTTATCTCGAGCGCGTCAGCAATGACACAATAGATCTGCCCGAAGCTGTTTCTCCCCACCCTCATACAATGAAGCTGGGCGAATTCATTCACCACATTCATCTTTTTGGAAAAGTTTCTTTGCAAAACTTTTTCGAAAAGGGCTTTTCTCGCATTTCAAGTGACGTGACTAATGAAATGACCAAGCACGGATTTAAAAAAGCTTGGCTCAATCGATCCCTCACCGATCTTTCAAAAGATGAGCAACACAAAATCTATCAAGCTCTTCAAAGTGTTGAGCTTATGGCGCCTTCAACCAAAAGCGTTCTTCGCATTGGAGAAGAAGCTCTTTCCAAGAGCGTAGATCGATTAGGGGAAGTCGATTTCTTTAGTGTCGTCTCTCGCAAACCACAGATTTGCGACGCGAAACCTGTCGTCGTTGAAGTTGCTCTTGCTCGATTGAAAAATAGACCTTCTGCAGAAGATGAACAGTCTGCTCAAGTGTTGCGTTTTGCAAACCGAGTTCCACTTCAATTCGACAAGGCCGCGTGTGCGATTGTGAAAGCAATTGAAAGTGTTAACTGGAAATCTTACGGACTTGCTCAGCCTAAGAATTCGATTCCTCTTGGACCTTACGTCATTGCCGTGAGTGTCGTGTCTCCTTTTATTAAATTTAAAAACGCATCCAAAGAAACTATCGATGCAAGTGACGAATTAGTAGAAGAACTTCGCTTAGCCATCATGCAGGCGGGACAAAAACTCTCTCGTCACATCAAAAAAGAATTGCGTGCTGCAGATTATGAAAAGAAAATTCAGCATATTGAACAATTCGGACCTATTTTGATTGAAGGACTTGGACGCATTACCTCTGCATCCGAGAGTCAACTGAAGAAAGCTCGCGAGGGTCTTATTAAAATCCTCGGAAGAGATTCTGAAGTTGCCCTGGAAGACTTGAAAAAAGCTGAGGAAGCTCATCAAAAGATGACAGCCAAAGTCGGCGCCTCTTCTTTAAGTGAAGCAGACTCCGAAGAAGATGCTTCTTCAGGACTAGAAACTGAAAAGTCATCCGAAAAAAAGTCTTCAAAAAAAAATAAAAAAGATAAAAATGACGGCGAGCAAACAACACTCGCTCTTGAAGGAGATGCCTAATGTCTCGTAAACACCTTGCTACGATCAAAGACCCAGACAAAGAAGTGCCTAAAATCGCGCGTGAGATGTGCGCCGAAATGCTCAAAGAACTCGAAAGAGCGAATCGCCCTGTTTTAGAAGCGATCAAATGCTCACTCGATAATTCAATCTACGATCACAAAGTAGGTTACCTCACTCCTGGAGAAAAAACTGTCAAAACAGAACTCAACGTCTCTTCTGTTTTAAAAATGTCTCGATCGGTTTTCTTTCTTGAGATTTTATTGCGCAATCTGGATTCAGGTGCGGTCAACACAAAGCGCGAGCTTTATTACATCGCAAAAGGTGAATGCAAACAAAACAAAAAACTCAAGCCTCTCGACTTTAACGACCAAGTCGAAAGTGATTCGATTATCGATTTTATTTGCGAACTTATGGAAATTTATCGCGAAGAAATCAACTGCTTTGCCAACGATCGCGGCGGACAGACTTACTGCCAAAACCTAATTGTTACAGAAAACATGACCGATGGAACCAAAGCAACAATCGACTTGAGCTCTTTGGGAACAACTCCCTTTCAACCCAAAAACCGTCCTCAAAGTTTTACGATCAAACCTAAAAAAGGACAAATTGATTTTTGTCTGGTTGTGGAATCAGAAGGTACAGCAAATACGCTTGTCACTAACGGATTCACAAAAAGAAACAATGCGATTGTCATGGGCGCTCAAGGGGTTCCCTCAAACGGAGTTCGCTCTTGGGCAAAGACGATTCAAGATCAACTCAAAATTCCCATTTACTTTCTCGGAGATCTTGACGCGTACACCATGCAAAACATTTTCCGCACGCTCAAGGCGGGATCTGCAGCAAGCTTGATTCGAAACAAAGATTTCTCGGCTCCTGAGGTGAGATTTTTAGGTGTGCTTCCAGATGACGTTAAGAAATATGATCTCACAAACTACAACGTAGACCCAAGAGATCCCGTCGAAGGACGCTCTCTGAAGAAAGCTCAAGACGCTCTGGCAAATGACCCGTTCTTTAAAGATAAAAAGAATAAGGGAGTTTCAGAAATTCTTGATTGGCTCATCAAAGAAAAACGCCGTTGCGAACAACAGGCTTTCTTCATGGTGAACCCAAAAGACCCACAAGCTTTTGAGAAAATCATTTTAGA
>JBAXJW010000145.1:0-4433 GCA_037137635.1 bacterium
GGCCAATTTTTTGGAGTGAAGCTCCTTCAAAGTTGAGGTCAGTTTCTTGAAGCGTTCTGATAAATTCGTTGAGGCCAGCTTGAAGTTTGTGTCTTTGCTCCATGGAGAGCTGTCCCAAGAAAGCAATTGTCATGTGCAAGTCATTTTTGTGTTCAAAGATGAGGTGGGGGTAGGTTGCTTTCCACTCTTCAAGTTTGTTTTCATATCTTGCAAGAAAAGCATCGCTCGGAGTTAAAGAGATAAAGATTTTCTCAGGAGGAAGTTGGGGGTTTGAAAAAGCTTGATTGTTTTTGAGTGTGTAGTCAATATAACCCTTGAGTCCTTTGTGCTCAGAAATTCTTTTCCAAGTAATATTGTTGATTGCTTTTTGGAGTAGGTCGATGGGGTGATCTGATATTTCACGAATTTGTGTTCTCAGTTCTTGGGGGTGCTCCTTGGAGTATTTGTTGATGGCAGCGACAAGAGCTGCTTCGTCAGCGGTAGATTCGTAGCCAAGTTCTTTAAGTTTGAGCATGTTTTTAGCTGTGCCTAAAAGCAAAGAGAGGTCGTTAATGAGAGGGTCTTCGACAATTTTCCTAAAAGAAGCCACGATTTCTCTAAAGCTTGCAGCTCTTTCTTTTCTTCCGCTTCTTTCCATCTCAATGCGATAAGCGTCTACGTCGTTTGTGTAGTTGAGGCGGCTGAAGAGAATTCTCAAAGCTTTAAAAACTTTTCCTTGTTCTCTGTAAGTTCGGGCTGCGTTCAGGACGGATTTTCCTAAAAAGTAGATAGGGGTGAAGGGTGCTGTGACTGTTACAGAACGCGCAATTTCATACTCGTTATGATCGAAAAAGAGTGAGGTGATTTTGAGGGGTTTGTTGTCTGCATAACCTTCCACAGCAATGTGTCCGCCTGTCGCGCCGAGTTCTGGGAAGTCAGTCATTTGGCTTACGAAAGGAATCGCGCTGTTTTCGCCGTTTCGTCCTGCAAGGTTGAGCATCACGCTTCCTTCAACGATACGAGAAGTCATGTCTGCAAATTTTTCTTGATACTCTTGAGGAACTTCTACTCGTAAAAACCAATCGAACTTGATTCGTGAGTGGCTGGTGAGTCCATCGCGCAAGCTATAAGGGGTGTCTTTTGCTAAGAGCGCAGAGGGGATTGTTTGTTCTCCCTTGAAAATATGATCTTTGCTCCATTTGATCGCTTTACTTTTTGTTGAGTGAGCTTCCGCGGGAATGTGGTCGAGATGTCCTGCTTTGGCTTCAGAAAAAATCATTCCCCTTTCTTCGCCTTCTTTGACGTATTTTAAAATGAATTGCTCTACAGCTTTTGCAAAAGTGCTGTTGGGATCGTGAAAGTCAGCTTCTTTAAAGCCATCGTATTTTACAACTAAAGTTAATTCAGCATCGACGTCTGCAAAAGCACGCTTGATACGAGCAGAGCCTACAACGCTGCTAGCGCCTTCGAGAGTGACTTTTTTTCCATCGATATTAAATTCAAAATGTTTTTGTTGAGAAGTTCCGGTCAGAAGGTCGACCGTTTTTTTCATACTGACAACATCTGTTCGTGCGAGAGAGACGCCTGTTTTTGTTCCGTACACGCCGAGTGATCCGTCCGCGAAAACCTGAACCGCAGAGGGTTGCTCAAAGGGGCCAAAAGCTTGAATGACGGAATCAACTTCGGGTGGAACAGCAGCTCTTTGAAGAGAGGAGCTTTTAGAATCGATAACCGTAGGTGTTTCTTTTGCGTGTTGTGCTTGGTCGTAAACTGTTTGAAGGATGAGTCGGCATCCTACTGGAATAAGATTTTTAGCAAAGAGAGTGTTTGAAATTTGAACTGTTGCAAGAAGAATGAGGACCTTAAGAACTGTTTGAGACGTGTGAGTTACGCGCTTCATTTTCTGTTTCCTCTTCCTTTATTTCGTCACGTTCTTTTTTTCTGCCTCGAGTTGCGAATAGGCTTCAAGGAAAGATTTTCGAACATCCTTAAAGTCTTCGTCAGTTGTTTTGACAAAACCTGTGATGGAATAGAGATCCATCATAGCTGCTTTGCCCTCTTCTGTTTTTATAAAAGCAATGATGCCTTCTTGGAGAGCTTCTTTAACTTTAGAAAACTTTGCGGGATCTTTATAGAGATTGGATCTTAAAACCCATGGAGCGTTGGGGATTTCTTGTGTGAAACCAATAATTTTTACTTTTTTCTCAACGTCTGGGAATTGAGTAAGAACGCGTGCTCGTGCGTCTTTCATCTCTTTTCCTTTGGGAAGATTGTAGTAGATTGCTCCGCCATCAACTTGTTTTTGGTAAACCATCGTGACGACGTTATCGTGGCGTTGAGCAAAAACAGTTTGGCCGAGGTCGATTTTTTTATCTTTAAAAAGAAGGTTGGGAAGAATGTATCCAGATGCAGAAGAAGCATCAACGTAAGCAAATTTCTTTCCTTTAAGATCTTCGAGTTTGTGAACCGGAGAATCAACGTGAGCAATGATCGCACTCTTATAAGTCAGTTCGTTTTCGCCTCTCACAATATTGAGAACAGCTTCGACGGGTAATTTTTTGATATCTTTTGCAAGAACGTAGTCAAAGGTTCCAAGAGCGGCAAAGTCAGCGCGCTTTGTTCCGAGGGCTTCAACAACAGCAACGTGGCTCAAAGGTACGGCTGTTTTAATATAGAAGCCTTCGTCTTTGTTATAGAGCTTTTGAGAAACAAACTTTTCCATGAAAGTTTTTACGCTCACAGCGTTCTTTTCGATTTTTTGAGTATTGTCCGAAGGGACGAAGTAAAGTTTAAGGGGTTCGTCTTTTGTGCCAACTTCGTATTGTTTGGTACACGCGAACAAGAGACAGGTTAGTGTGAGGAAATGAACGTTCTTTGCTATCGGAAATTTTTTCATTGCACCCTTTTTTTAGCTTTTTTTAAAAGCCGTTTTATATCGAAAAACTTACATTTCGAGACGAAGGTATTTGTACCGAATGTGACTCGGTGACTCAAGAGAATAATAAAGGAATAATTAACTTAAACATAAGTAATTCTTATATGTTTTTGTAGTAAGCCACTATAGAGGCATTTAAAAATGGACTTTAAAATCAATCTTATGAGTTGCGTTAAGGGTTGACACGGTTAGTCGTAATCTGTACTTTTTCTCTTTAATGATTGGCTTGAGAAGAGGTTTAATATGTCTCCTTCAATTCGGAATTCTTTGCGGCCCCTTAAGCCTTTCTCGAACAGCTTACTCAGAAGAAAATCGCGAGGAAAGTGAAGAGAAAAGTCTCCTCATAAAATCAGCCTATTTTGCAGGTCACGTCCTTCCAGTCATTCCTCTCATGAGAAGTCTCAAAGACAAGAACAAGCGCTTTTATATGCTTGTTGAAACGCCCGTGATGGGTCTCGTAAACGATCCAGCCGGAGCACTTCTCGCTCGTACCTTGATGGGTAAGGAATTCCTTACAAGCGACACTCTTGTGGCGATGGCTCAATCTTATATTTCTTATCAGCTCTCACAAATTGTTCGAAACGGTGTGACTCTCGAAGAAAATATTTCTCCCCGCATGAAGGTCCTTATGAACTGGTGGATTAGCACTCTTGTTTATGGACTTGTCACAGGGGTGCCTGCGCTTTCGAAGGCTCATGCTTCGGGAGATCCGCATGCGAATATTTATGCGTATTCCACGGTTGCCTTTGCAGCGATTTGGCCAATCATCACTCAAAACCTTCAGACACGACTGATTATTCCATTTTTCTTTTCAAGTTATCCCAACAAAACCTTACTCGACAAAATTGCCGACGAGCGATTTTCTCGTAGTGAATTAGTTGATGAAAAAATAAATGAAATCTTAAGTATTCGACAATCGGCTGCAGGATCAGAGTTAACAAAAGCAGAAAAAGCTAAAATTAAAGCCCTCGAGAAACAAGTCTACTGGATCAATTGGTTTCGTAAAGACAATTACCTTAATGATAAAAGTGAACTTCTTCGAAAAAAACGTGCCTATTGGTTAAGGAAAACGGGAACCGTTTTTGTTGTCGCTTCGATGATGATTTCAAGTTACCACATGACTCGCTGGAATTTGGTGGGAAGCCGTTCTCAGCCTGAAGAGTGGGGACCTCTTACGAAGATTGTTCAAGTTGTGGCTGATTATGTGAGGCCCGAAGGCCAGAAAAAATTAAGTGATGCAGAGGTTAATGATTTAACAAAGACTGTTGTTTATCAAGTGGAACAAAGTGGATTAACTCCTGCTCAATCGCCAAAAGAAGTAGCAATACCTGAGAAGGCATCTTCTGGGGCAGCACCTTCTGCAAATTGCCGCTCACTTTTGATGCGTTTAAAAAGATAAATAAAAAAATAAAATAAAAAAAGCCACTGCGTCTTCAATGAAGATACAGTGGCTTTTTTTATAAATTTTAAAAAAATTTATTTAGTTGCTTCAGATGAAGTCGCGCCAGTCGCTGCAGGT
>JBAXJW010000146.1:0-4432 GCA_037137635.1 bacterium
CCTTAGAGATTTATTCAAAGATGAAGTGCGGATTCTTGGAAAAAGCCTCGGCATTCAAGCAGACTTCTTGGATCGACACCCGTTTCCCGGACCCGGACTTGCGATTCGAGTACTAGGCCCGCTCGAAGAAAAATGGGTAGAAATTGCTCGCAAAGCAGATTCCATTTTTATCGGTGAATTAAAACGAAGAAATCTTTATTCAAAAGTGTGGCAAGCCGCTGCAGTTTTGCTTCCCATATCAACCGTCGGCGTGATGGGAGATGGACGAACATACGAGCGAGTCCTCGCACTTCGCGCAGTCACATCCAAGGAGGCCATGACGGCAGAGGCCACCGAACTCCCTTGGTCAGACCTAAAAGAAATTGCATCTATGATCGTTAACGAAGTTCGCGGCATCAACCGAGTTGTCTTTGATCTTACTTCAAAGCCACCAGCCACCATTGAGTGGGAGTAGACTTTTTAAGTTAGCTCTTTTTTTGCAGTTCAAAACGAGTTCTATTAACACAAAGCTGTGCAGGGCTTAAAAAGAATTTGTTTAACTTTTTTTACTATTTCGATCTTTTTCAACCAAAATATCTTATGTGCGGAAGAACAAAGTACACTCGAAATTGTTCAAGACTATGTAGCAACACAAAGACTTCCAGGCGTTATCTTTTCTGAAACGACTCACCAAAAAACCTCACATATCACTGATGGGCGAAGAAACATTTACCATCAAGAAGCCATTCAAAAAGACGAGCTCTTTCCGATAGCGAGCCTTAGCAAAATATTTACATCTATTCTGATTTTGCAAGAAATTGAAATGGGAAAACTTTCTCTCCATTCAAAGTTAAAAGACATTTTTCATGTTCGCGTTCACGAAGACTATGAAGATCTAGATGTCGAAGAAATCATGTATCATCACGGAGGTTTTCCGATGAATGAAATAGATTCAACAGATTTAGAAAATCATAGCAAAACTCGAAGCGATCTTACTCGATTTTTTTTACGTCACGGCCCCTACCATTCACTCAAAACCAGCAACTACTCAACTTATGGCTTTGTCGTACTTGGTGCGATTCTTGAGCATCTTGAAAATAAAAGCTGGGAACAAATAGTTACAGAGAGACTTTTAAAGCCTCTCAAACTTCATTCTTGCCGCCTTCCTTACGATCCATCGATCGCAAGCTTTCCTAAAAGCTCCAAAATCCCTCTTCTAACAGACGATGATTACAAAAACATGCTCTTTGGCCACCTCAAACAAAATCGTAAAATTGACTGGATTTCTGGACCCATAAAAGAAAACGCTCACCCACCCCTGGACAATCCAGGTGCGGGACTTTTTTGCAAAATTGAAGACATTCATAAATTTATTCAAGAACAAATTTCTGGTTATAAAATTTATCTAGATAGCCTTGAAGGAAAAGAAAACAATTCAACTCAAAAAGTTTTTCAAAATATTGTAACTTACAAATACCTTTTTCATAGCCCCCAACAAAATATGCAAAGTATCAGTCACTGGGTCCTCTTTTCGCAACAATTCAATCCTCAAAAAGTTTTTGCGGCCTGTGCCTATGGCTCTTCCGGGGGAACTTCTATCGTGACGTGTTTTGACTTAAAACAAAACAAAATCGCTTCTGCTTTTGCGAATGCTTGGTCAGACAGGGTTTTTGATGAGTTAAGAGAGATTCTGGACACAACTTTCCACAACAAACTTCTTTTAAAGAAATTGAATCCCAATACACTCCCACTAAATATCCCTTACTTTATGAACTCTGCATCTAAGTTTTCATTCGATAATAACTAAGACTTGCCTAATTAAGTTCTTCAGACCTAATCTGTTTTTATGGATTTCGCATTTAGCCCCCTTGATCGACGATACAAAGAAGCACTCCCTCAAATCCTATCTGAAGAAGCTTCTTTTTCTTTTCAAATAGAAGTTGAAGGTACCTGGCTTAAAACATTGCGAGATGAAAAAATTTGCCCTTTATTCGAAGATGACGATTTAGATAAAATTCTTTCTAAAGTTTCTTTCCATCGCGTGGAAGAAATAGAAAAACGTACTCAACATGCCACTCGCGCCCTTGTAGAAGGTATCGCAGAAGAACTTGAAAAAAATGGAAAAAGAGATCTTTCTCAGTGGGTACACGTGGGACTTACCTCTTTTGATGTCGTAGATACCGCAAGTCGATTGCGTCTGAAGACTTATATTCAAAAAGACTTTCTTCCCCTCTTAGATAAGAATCTTGAAATTCTCAAAACTTTAGCCAACAAGCACTCACAAACTCTTCAAGCAGGGAGAACTCACGGACAGTGGGCTGTTCCTACTTATTTTGGTCTTTCTCTAGCAGAAGCCTATAGCCGATTAAAAGATTTAAAAAATTCTCTCCAAAAAAATGTAGAAAATCTACGAGGCCAAAGCTCTGGAGCGATTGGAGGCTACCACGCCTCTTCTATGCTGAGCTCTAATGCTCTTGATTTAGAAGAAAAATTCCTTACACGACTCAGCCTTAAGGCGGATTACGGATCGACACAAATCCTCCCCCCGGAAGACTTTGTTCAAGTTGCTCAAACTGTTTTTCTTGCAAACTCTGTTCTTACAAAAGTTGCCAACGACTGGCGCCACCTTGCAAGAAGCGAAATTGCTGAACTTTTTGAATCCATGGGCGAAGGACAAGTGGGCTCTTCGACAATGCCCCAAAAAAGAAATCCTTGGAATCTCGAACACGTTTGCAGCCTTTTCAAGGTCCTCAAATCGCGCTTACAACTTATTCAAGACGATGTGATCACTGAGCATCAAAGAGATCTCACGAATTCGGCTTCAGGTCGTTTTTATTTTGAATTCTTCGCTGTATCTCATCTCCTTTTTAGCCGTTTTCTAAAAGTAGCCACTAAAATCCAAGTCGATGAAAAACAAATGAAAAAAAACTTCGACCAAGCAGGCTCTTCAATCTTTGCTGAAGCTCTTTACGTAAACCTTACACTTAAGGGCCACGATAAAGCTCATGACATTGTTCGAGAAGCTTCACGCAAAAGCGAAAGCAGTGGAAAAGACCTACTCGAAATCTTACGGGAAGATAAAAAAGTGGACCCAGACCTTAACCACGACAAACTCATGAAAAAAGTTCTTGAAGGATCAAGACTCAAACTCGAAAGAATTTTAAATAATTAATTTTAAAAATTAAAGATAGCCTGTGAATTTAGAATCTCTTCAAGATTATGTCCTCAAAAAGATAACGAGTCTTTCCATTCCTAAAAAAGGATCACCCTCTTTAGCACTTAGACCAAATTTTCTTTTGTATATTTCCAATCAAAAAACCAGCCCAGAAGATTTTTCAAGATTCGAGAGCCTTAATATCAGCTACCTTTCTTTTGAAGAAACATCTCCTCTAGAAGCTCTTTTAAGTTTTCTTAAAAAAACTCAAGCTGGCGCTTATGTTTCATCAAACTTTCTGAATGATGATTTTTATACAACCTATTCGAACGTGACCATTTCCCTGATCGATCCTCATGTCCTTGATGAAATCGAAAAAGATCCTTCACAAAAAAGAATCGGCGTGTTGATTAGAAAAAAAATATTAGCCTGCCAAGATTTTCAGATTGAAATACCTCTTAGTTAAAATAAAAATAAAAGAAGCTTATGATTAGACCCATCTTATTAACTGGTGCATCGGGATTTGTAGGAAGTGAAGTTCTTTGCGAACTTTACCGCATGGGTTTAGGCGGACGAATCCATCTTTTTTTGCGAAAACATCCCGACGAAAAAAGCTTAATTAGCCTAAGATTTAGAGATGCGAAGATTAAAACTGACGAACTTGCTGCTCGAACGCATCTTGTTGACCTTCAAGATGAAAAGGCTTTTCTAAAAGCACTCGAAGACCTCGCAATCATCAGCCAAGAATGGATAGTGATTCACCTTGCGGCAGTCATTAACGCCAAGGGAGACCTCAAAACTCAAGAAGAAGTAAACTTCAAACGAACAACCCAACTTATTTCATGGTCAAATAAAAACGCAAAAAGCTTTATCTACACAAGCTCTGTTGTCGCCTTTGGCGCAACACCATCACCCGTCCTTCGAAATGAAGAAAGTTACCTAAAATATCACTTTCTCAACAAGCTAGACGGATACAGCCTAAGCAAACGAAAAGCTCACGATGAAATTCTAAAAACCTCCAAAATTAACACCTGCATACTCTGTCCGGGTATTATTCATGGGGCCTATGAGCACGCAAAATCCTCTCGCACTCATCTTAAAAAAATTCTCGAAGATAAAGTCAACTGTCTTCCCAGCGGAGGCGGAGCTTTTGTCAGCTTAGAATATGTAGCAAGCGAAATTATCTTGTCAGCTCTTAACGAGCCTCTCGACAGTGAACTCAAAGTGAAAGTTTTGGCTGAAGCTTGCCTCCCCTACACCAGCTACCTCAACCTCTACCGAGAGAGCGCTGGCCTTAAG
>JBAXJW010000147.1:0-4314 GCA_037137635.1 bacterium
AACTCACCAAAATAAGAACTCCCTGTGCCTCCGTACAAAATATCAAATGCAAAATACTTTAGATCTGCATCCTTTTTAACAATCATATAGACAGAGGCATTACTCAACAAATCCACTGTTCTGTAAATTAAGTATCTCGAAAAGTAATTGTTTACATTCATGACGGGGGTGTAAACGATACCCCACGCTGCTCCCGGAATAAGCTTGTAGATGGAAACTGGATTTATTTTTCCACCCTCCAAGAAAAACTTTTCCTTCGGATCATTTCGAATAAACTCACGATCAACGATTTCTGCTATGACAGCAGCTGAGTTCACGGCAACGATATAACCTATCTTAGAGTAATTTATAGAGCGAACTCCTTGCTCATTATACTTAAACCAGTACTGATACCAATTTCGAACCGACGTTGCGGGTAATTGCTTGATAAACTGAAGCTTGTCTAGAGAAGAAGTTGTGCGCAACCAGTTTTCAGAATTTTTTAAAATCTGCCAAAAAGCTATACCCTCTACCCAGAGATATTTTACAGCAGAGGTTCCCGCACCCAAAACAGTTGGAGCCATCATGGAAAGAGGCAGTGTTGTTGTCACAATCGGAAGCCAATAATCCATTTCTTCCGTTAAATTGTTTCGTTTTAGATCTGAACTCTTAACTGCAATATAAGTATTCAAAGCCGCAAAACTTGCGAGCGCTACTCCAGATGAAATATTTGCTGCAGTAGTTGCGCTGACACCAAAACTATAACTTATTCCGACAGCTCCTAAATGAAGTGCCAGAGGAAAAGCAGGAGCCAAGCGATAAAGCAAAACAACTCTTTCAGCAACTTTTATATGATAGTCAAGATAGGCTCGCTGCTTTTCGAGCATCGACATTTCGATTTTATGAAAAGGCTTAACGTCTAAGCCCAAAGACTTAGCCCGAAGAGAGAGTAGACGATGAGACTCAAAATACGAATTCTCTTTAATTTCTCGAATTGAAGGCTCATCTGCTTTTCTTCGAGCCGCTCCATAAACCAAACTGTCTTCTCCAAACCAAGTGGAAGGCTTCCAGTTCATATACTCTTCATAATTTGATCGAAGATGCTTTTCTAAAAGCTCAACGGACCTTTGATATGAACCAGGCTCTTGATCAAGGGCGCCATTTTCCAATCTTGAAATTAAACCTTCAGAATTAAATTTATAATTCCAATGCGTGTAGATCTGATTCTTAGGAGTAAAAACAAAACGACCAAACAAGATTGCTTTTCTTTTTTTCTTAGAAAGATCAAAAAGATTACTCTTTAACGATTCAAGCTGAAGCTTTAAAAACTCAGTATCGCTTAAAATCTGATCAAAGTACTCATCGGGAAGTTCTGCGACCTTCCACCTCGCTTTAAAAAGATCCAAAAGCTGCTTTTCAAAAACTGATTGATCAACCGGAGCTTTTGTTTGTTCTTTATCAATTAGAAATTCAAAGACAATCAGCTTTGCGGCGTTTAACTGACCTTCAAAAAATCCCATCGAAAACTCAGCTCGACAAATGGGAGTGACCTCCTTGATGCGATCCTCAAGATCTTGAATGTCTTTTTTTTCAATTTTTGCAAAATAATATTCAATGCCTTTTTGAAATGTTTCTTGGCATTCAGGACGAATTAAATTGCTAAATTCAGTATCAGCGTAAGAAAAAACACTTAATAAAAAGCCTAACAGCAAAAACCACGACTTAAGTGCTTTCACCCTCTACCCCTATCTCCATAATCTGGGGCAAAAAATAACAAACAAAAGTAGTCAGTCGATTTAAAAGCTCTTAATTTTGATATACACTTGTGAGGACTAAGGAATCTGCGGCAATGGCTTCGGGACTAATCACAACCTCGCTATAGGGCACATTCGAGCCGTAACGCTCCGCTATTATTTTCTTAACTTCAGGGCTCGACAAGTCGAAATCACCTAACTTTTGTAAAGTTCCTACCGACACCCCAAGGGCATTACTAAACATCTTCCACACAAGTTCCGAGCAATAAATACGGCTATCACTCCACTCAAAATACAAGTCATAGGGCTTACCCGCATATTTCTGCCCTTCTTGGAGCAGGCGTTGTACGTCGTTGGTACTTAGCCCCGTCTTTAATGGACGAACCAGATACTTGCCACTCAATCCACTTGGAATGTGTTGCCAGTTGTATGGCTTGACTCTGTGAAGATTGGCTTGTTTGAAGAACGATATCTCCTTCTTGAAATTTTGGCTGAACATTTCGACTTGTTGCCGAAGCTACAAATGAAGCTGAAGCCGCAAAGAATAAGACAGAACCTAGAACTGTTTTTTTAAAAATATTTATCACATCATGTCCCCCCATGAGTTGTTTATGGTGACATGAAATAATTTTTTACCTTTTGTTTTAATTTGTCAGAAATGAGTGCGCTTTTTTTCCAGCTTAAGCAGAAATGTTTATTTAATGACCCTGTTCTCAATCAGAGAACAACGACGATTTACTGAATGAAAAGAGTATAAGTTCCCTTTGAAAAAGCCACGATTGCAAAAATGAGCAGTCCCGTCGCAGAGGCAACGTTAATTTTATGAATTGTTTTTTCACTCAGCAAGTTGTGAAAACGAAGTGTGAGCCAACTTAAAAAAATCCACCACGAAGTGGCGCCAAAAAAAACGCCACTTGTAAGCACAAGAGCTCCTTGAAAATCTTTTATTCCAAAATTAAATATTGTAAAAATTGCTAGAAAACTAAAAATCGTTCCAGGATTAGAAGCCGTTAAAAGTATGGAAGAAAAATAATTCTTAAGCCTCGATGATTTTGTAAGTTTTAATTCTTTAAGAGGCTTATTACTTTTAAAAAGATTAAAAGCCAGCAACGCTAAAACAATTCCCCCAAAGAATTGAAACCACCCAATATACTTAAGCAGCGGATCCGAAATCCACGTAGCTCCAAAAGCTGCAACACCACCGTAAAAAGCATCCGCCGTCGCCGCCCCAAGCCCTGTGAAGATTCCATCTATTCGACCACGCGACATGGTTCTTCGAATACAAAGAATCGCAATAGGGCCCACAGGAGTGGACATCAGAAACCCTAAAAGAAGTCCTTTTAGTAAGAATAAAATCATCAATTTCTCGTAAGCTTTTTATACTTAATACGACGAATGTTGTCGGCATCAGGACCCAATCTACGACGCTTATCTTCTTCATAAGCTTGGAAGTTTCCTTCAAACCACACAACCTGACTCTCCCCTTCAAAAGCCAAAATATGCGTTGCAATTTTATCGAGGAAGAAGCGATCGTGACTGATCACAACCGCGCAACCTGCAAAATTCAAAAGGCCCTCTTCTAATGCGCGAAGAGTACTCAAATCTAAATCGTTTGTAGGTTCGTCAAGGAGCAAAGTGTTTCCACCGTTTTTGATCATCTTTGCAAGATGCACACGATTGCGCTCTCCACCTGAGATTTGCCCTACTTTTTTCTGCTGATCTGTTCCCGAAAAGTTAAACTTCGCTACATACGCACGCGAGTTCACTTCTTTTGTTCCCAAATAAACAGTGTCATTTCCACCTGAAATCTCATCGTAAATAGATTTACCGTCATTCAATGTATCGCGACTTTGATCCACGTATCCAAGCTTTACTGTTTCACCTACTCGGAAAGTTCCGCTATCAGGTTTGTCTTGGCCTGTGATCAAACGAAAGAGAGTTGTTTTACCCGCGCCGTTGGGCCCAATGATTCCCACAATTCCCCCACGAGGAAGATTAAAGCTCAAGTTTTCAAACAAAAGTTTATCTCCATAAGCTTTTGAAACATTTTGCGCTTCAATCACAAGCTCACCCAAGCGAGGTCCGGGTGGAACGTATAGTTCAAGATCATCAATCTTATCTTTTGAACCTTCTGCAAGTAGGTTTTCATAAGAAGAAATACGCGCTTTACTCTTCGCCTGTCGCGCACGAGGACTCTGACGAATCCACTCCAATTCGCGCTCCAAAACTTTTTGTCTTTTCGTTTCTTGTTTTTCTTCATTAGCCAAGCGTTTTTGTTTTTGCTCAAGCCAAGAAGAATAATTTCCTTCAAAAGGAATTCCATGACCACGATCCAATTCCAAGATCCAGGACACGACGTTATCTAAGAAATAACGATCGTGAGTAATCAAAACAACCGCACCCGCATATTCTTGCAAGTGACGCTCAAGCCACGCTACACTTTCTGCATCCAAGTGGTTGGTAGGTTCATCTAGGAGCAAGAGATCAGGCTTACTCAAAAGCAAGCGACAAAGCGCCACTCGTCTTCGTTCTCCGCCCGATAATTTATCAACAGGGCTGTCTCCCGCAGGACACCTTAAAG
>JBAXJW010000148.1:0-4257 GCA_037137635.1 bacterium
TGTGGTCCAATATACATGTATCAGATAAAGACTTTTCTTGTTCCCTTGAGGGGCGTTATGTCTCTTCAAAAAGAGAATCTGTTGAAACAAGAAAAGAAGTCATGAATTTTTTAGGGGATTTCTGCGCCTCTTCAAAAATTAAAATTCTGCCTTCAAAGATAAATACCAATATAGAAATCAAGGAAAAGCTTTATCTCTGGAGCGAGAGAGTTTCTTTTATTCTTATGGGTTTTGCTTTTTGTGGACTTATTTTTAGATTACGTAAAAAACATCTGAGTTATTCTGGAATTCAAAAAGAAGACGAGAGCAATGAAGGCGCCATCGTTTTGACACGAATTGTCGATAGAAGTCCTGATGAGGCTGCTAAGTGGATGGTAAAAGCACTTATGTCCGAGACATCTTTAGAAATCAAGACTGAAAATAGGAAAAATAATCCTGATCCTCGAATAATTGACGACTCTGTTTAGCAACTTTCATCTGACAATAAAGCTAGGTTATCTATGAATATAGGTGTTGTCGCTCTATTGTTTTTGTTTCCACTTTTTTTATTAGCGACTTCTTTTACAAGAATTTTTATTGTTTTGAGTTTTATTCGTAAAGGACTCGGTGAGATTGCTCTTCCTTCTGGGCAAATTATGTTTGGATTAGCTCTCCTCTTTTCTTTCCTCGTGATGAATGAGCCATTTCAAAAAATTTATGATCAATCCCTTACTCCTTTTTTAGAAGGTAAAAAATCAGGAGCTCAAGCAATAAAGGAATCAGAAATTCCACTGCGTGAATTTATGTCTGCACAAGTTTCTAAAAGTGATTTAGATTTTGTGAGTCAATACACAAAAGCTTCGGTCAGATCAAATTCAAGTCCCACACCTTTCTTGGTTCTATTGGGCGCTTTTTCTTTAAGTGAACTCAAAAAAGGACTTTATTTGGGATTCATTATTTGGGTTCCTTTTTTGATTATCGACTTATTGAGTTCATTGTTAATTTCAACGTTGTCCCTACATACCTTGAATGTACAGATTGTTTCGATTCCCTTGAAGGTTCTTTTATTCTTAGCTCTTGATGGTTGGAAATTACTTTTTGGAACGATTGCAGAAAGTTATTGGGTCAGATGATGGATATACAAAACTTAAGTCAACTAGGAATACAAAGTCTTGAAATGGTTCAAAGTATGCTTTTTCCAGTTCTAGGTATTTGCTTAGCTGTGTCTGTTGTCTTTTTTGTTATTCAAGTTGCATTTTCGATTCATGACTTTAATCTTCAGTTTTTAGTAAAACTTGTTCTTGTCTTTGCAGTTTGTGCTTTTATGGCGAGAACTTTTGCAGACAAATATCTTGAGTATACAAAAGCTGTTTTCAGTTCAGCTCCGAGCATGGTGAGGTAGTGATGTCTTTCGAGGGAGTTTCGTTAGAGCTTTTTGTAAAAGCTTTATTCAGGATTCTTCCTTCATTTCTTTTAATAAGAACTCCTCAAGAAATAAAAGTTCCATTTACGGCAAGAGTTTTTTTATCTTTTGCCTTGTCCTTAATCCTCTCTGAGAGGTTGATCCAAGAAGGGGTGCCTGCCTCTCTTTATCATTTCGATTTATTTTTAGGAGTAGCTGTTGGAGTGATTCTTGCTCTTTTTTTCTCTGCTTCGATGCAATTTTCATTTTTTTTAAAAAAAGACGTTGAAGGAAGCTTGAGCGATACCTGGAAGTTACTTTTGGACTCTTTTTCTTTTATTGTTCTTCTTCTTTTTTTGATTCATTTACGCATTGAGAGATCTCTTTTAAATCTTCTTGTTTCCGTAAAAGTAGACCAAAGTTTTTTTTATAAGTTCGTAAGTACAGATTTTTGGTCAAGATTTATGACTGATGTAAGTATATTGGCCTTAAAAGTTTCCGGTTTTGGATTAGTTTTCGTTTTAAGTAAAAGATTTTTTGAAGAAATTTATCTTCGAATAGGTGGAGAAGCTATGCGGATTGTTTTTACTCTTTCTTTTTTTATGCTGCTCCTCATTGCGAGCCCCCTTTTACTGCCTTCTCTTGGTCATCATTTAAGTGAAATCCTTTCGTCTTTCTGGAAGACGTGGATGGGGGTCTAGAATGGCAAAGAAGTTTTTAAAGCCTTATCCCTTTTCCTACTTTTTATCTTTAATGTTAGGTCTTTTGCTTATTTTCTTTATTCTTATTTCTTATTTAAAGTTTTCTCATGGGCATATTTTGTTTGGAGTGACTTTGTCGTGTGTTTCTTTTTTAATTTTTTCATTTTCTATCGCATGGGTTCAGCAGGTTGAGCAGCTGGATGAGAAAGAAGAAAGTGAAAAAAAGTCTAAGGGTAAGTTATCTTTGAAGGGGCGTTTATCATGATAAAAAATTCATACGGTCAAAAGAAAATTGGAAGTCAGCTCTTATCACAGCTGACATGCTCGGATACCTTTTTGAGTCTTGCGGTAGTGGGATTGTTAGTACTTATGGTTGTTCCCATGACGGCAGGTATTTTGGATTTTTTGATTGCGCTTTCTATTGCTGGGGCACTTGGAATTCTCTTGATGGCAATTTTTAACAAGCAATCGAGTGATTTTAGTATTTTTCCTTCACTTCTTCTTTTGGTAACTCTTTATCGTTTGGCCCTTAACGTAGCATCTACTCGATTGATTTTAACAAATGGAAAAAATGGTGTGAAGGCAGCAGGAGAATTGATAGCGGCTTTTGGTGAGGTTGTCATTCATGGCAATACCTTTGTTGGAATTTTAATTTTTGTGATTTTGAATGTGATTAACTTCATTGTCATTACGAAGGGAGCAGGTAGAATTTCTGAGGTTGCTGCTCGTTTTATGCTTGATGCTTTACCTGGGAGACAACTGTCTGTGGATTCTGATTTGAAATCAGGAGCTATTAGCCCAGAAACGGCTCAATCTCGAAGGGCAGAGATAGATCAGCAAGCAGACTTTTATGGAGCCATGGATGGGGCTTCTAAATTTGTAAAAGGTGATGCGATTGCGTGTCTTGTGATCATTGCTATTAATATTTTGGGCGGATTATTTGTGGGGATTGCTCAAGAGGGAATGTCATTTGCTCAAGCTATTAAGACTTATACTTTATTAACGGTAGGCGAAGGCCTTGTTGCTCAGTTTCCTGCACTTATTATTTCTACAGCGGCTGGAATCGTGATTACAAAAGCTGGATCTTCTAAAAAAGCACTTGGACAGGATTTTGCTGACCAAATGACAGCGAATCCAAAAGTTTTTTGGATTTTAAGTGGAATCTTATTCACTTTAGGACTTTTTATGAGATCGGCCTCCACAGCGTTTTGGTCTCTGAGTTTGATTTGTATCGCTTCTGCTTTTTACACAAAGAAAAAAATTCAAAATAAATTAAATATAAGTGGTGATTCTTTAGCGAATTTAGAAGCTTCCTTAGATGATAAATCTAAGCAATCCTACTTTGAAGTGAGGGTAGGTTTGGCTCTTGCAAATCAACTTACAAGAGATCCGCATCTTCACGATGACCTCGATCGTTTTGTAAATGACTTATCCAAGAAAAACTCTCAAGATCTTCCCTTTATTAAACTCGAGGACTCTACGGATTCAGGATTGTTTGAATATTCTTTTTATACTCCTGAAGGAGAAGTGATCTATCAAGGGAAGCTTCAGGACAAAGACTATTACATTGTGGGAAGTCCAGAGCTTGGTGAGTTAGATGAGCGTTTTGTTCATGATCCTCTTTTGTCGCGTCCCTGTGCTTGGATCTCATCTTCTGAGCGAGATGATTTGATTCAAAGGGGAATGGTTGTTGTGAATGCAGGAGAACTTTTTAGATGGCACCTGTTTTTAGCTTATAGAAAAAATTTAAATAATGAGATGAATAAAAATTTAAGGAAAGGAATGGAGCTGACTCATGGAAACCAAAACGTTTGAAGCTCCAACTCTTGAAGAAGCGCTCACGGCAGTGAAGAGAGAACTTGGTCCTGATGCTATTGTTCTCGAAACAAAACAGCGTAAGCATGGTTTTGGTCTTATGAATAAAATGAGTTTTCAGGTGAAAGCAACACTTCCACCTAAAGTGAGTTCTATTTCATCTAGCAGAATTATTTCTAGAAAATCAGAGCTTGAAGATTATTTAGCGACTCTCTTGTCGAGACTTATTCGAGCTGGAGTTAGCCAAAAAAATACAAAGCTTATTGCAGATGGGCTTATTCCTTTTTTTAAAGAAGGAACTCTAAGAAGTGAAAGCGAAATTCTTGCCAAAATGGCTGAGCGTATTAGATCCTTCATAAA
>JBAXJW010000149.1:0-4221 GCA_037137635.1 bacterium
TCGCATCACGCTCTGATTGAGAGAGAAGTCGTGCAGTATAAAGTCTTGAGAGAGCACTTTGTCGAATCGCTTGATCGAGCATTTTGAAAAGTGCAAAGCCTTCTTTGCGGTATTCAACAAGCGGATCTTTTTGAGCGTATCCTCTTAAATGAATTCCTTCTTTGAGGTGATCAAGAGCAAGAAGATGTTCTTTCCAATGATGGTCGATGCTTTGTAAGAAGAAATATTTTTCAAGCTCACGCAAAGCTTCTGTGCCGTAGCTTTTTTCGCGAGCTTCATAAATCTTTTGAGCTTCTGTGTTGATCCACTCAGCAAGGCTGTCCACGTTGAGGCTTTTGCTTTGAAGATCAGCCAGATATTTTTGTTTATCTTCAAAATTAAAAGACGCTCTCAAAGCATCGAGTAATGAATCGAGATTCCAGTCTTCACCCTCTCTTTTATCGGGAGCAAATTGAGCGGCAATATCGTAAGAAAATTCACGAGTGAGATCTCTCACGAGATCTTTTGTTTCTTTTCCTTCGAGGACAAGACGTCGCATGTTGTAGATGACTTCGCGTTGTTTGTTGAGGACGTCATCGTATTTGAGCAAGTGTTCGCGCTGATCAAAATGGTGTAGCTCCACTCGCTTTTGAGCGTTTTCAATCGATTTGGAAACAAGATTGTCACTGATAGGCACATCTTCTTCCATTCCGAGTTTATCCATGATCGCAACCATTCGATCACTTGCAAAAATACGCATGAGATCGTCTTCAAGAGATAGATAGAATTGGCTTGATCCTGGATCGCCTTGTCGTCCTGCTCGACCACGCAACTGGTTGTCGATACGACGAGATTCGTGACGTTCCGTTGAAATCACGTGCAATCCGCCAAAGTCTTTTACTCCAGCGCCAAGAATGATGTCTGTTCCGCGACCCGCCATGTTTGTCGCAATGGTAACGGCGCCTTTTTGTCCGGCATCTGCGATGATTTCAGCTTCACGAGCGTGATTTTTTGCGTTCAAAATGTTGTGAGGAATTCCTTCGCGCATCAAAAGTTTTGCAACACGTTCTGATTTCGCAACGCTCACTGTTCCCACAAGACAAGGGCGACCTGCTGCGTGTTTTTCTTTGATATCAGAAATAACGGCGCGATATTTTCCCGCTTCATTTCTGTAAACAAGATCTTGAGAGTCTGTTCGGAAGTTTGGTCTGTTCGTAGGAATGACAAGAACTTCAAGATTGTAGATTTTTTTGAATTCGGCAGCTTCTGTGTCGGCTGTTCCGGTCATTCCTGAAAGTTTTTCGTAAAGTCGAAAGTAGTTTTGCAAGGTGATGGTTGCAAGAGTTTGGTTTTCACCTTCAATCGTTGCGCCTTCTTTGGCTTCAATTGCTTGATGGATACCGTCTGACCAACGACGTCCGGGCATGAGTCGGCCTGTAAATTCATCAACGATGATGATTTCTTTTTCGCGGACAACATAGTCCGTATCTTTTTTGAAAAGGGCATGGGCTTTGAGTGCAGCATGCACATGGTGCACGTATTGAGCATTGTCGGGGCTATAGAGATTTTCGAGCTTTAGAATTTCTTCTATTCTTCTCACACCATCTTCGGTCAAAGTCACCGAGCGATGTTTTTCATCGACGGTGAAATCAACGTCACGTTTTACAAGACGAACAGCACGATCAGCGTCGTAGTAGAGGTCTGTGGTTTCATCGGAAGGTCCACTGATGATGAGTGGCGTTCTTGCTTCGTCGATCAAGATCGAGTCCACTTCGTCAACGATTGCAAAATTATGCGCCCGTTGAACATAGCGATCAAGCGAAGGCTTCATGTTGTCTCTGAGGTAATCGAAGCCAAATTCATTGTTCGTTCCGTAGGTGATGTCGGAGTTGTATTGAATTTTTCGTTCGCGATCATTCATGCTGTTTAAGATACAGCCCACTTCGAGCCCTAAGAATTTATGAACTCGGCCCATCCATTCAGCGTCACGTTTTGCGAGATAATCGTTCACGGTCACGACGTGAACGCCTTTCCCAGAGAGTCCGTTGAGATAAGAGGGGAGAGTGGAGACAAGGGTTTTTCCTTCTCCTGTTTTCATCTCAGAAATCATCCCGCGATGAAGAGTTATGCCTCCGATAAGCTGCACATCGTAGTGCCTTTGTCCCAGAACGCGAGTGGAGGCTTCACGGCAAACTGCAAAAGCTTCAACGAGAATATCATCCAGCGATGCGCCTTTTGATAATTTTTCTTTGAATTCAGAAGTTTTGGCTTGGAGTTGTTGGTCGCTTAACAAACGAAATTTAGGCTCAATTTGATTAATAGCCTGAATAATAGGCAGAATTTTTTTGAGTTCTCGGTCGTTTTTACTTCCGATAATTTTCTTAAGAACAAGGCCAGCTAGCATAGTGGAGTTAGGCTAGCATCCCTCACATCGATTTGCGAAAGGCTGTAAAAATTAACGCGCTACATAAATCCTTGCCATAGTTCTGAGGGAAGTCCTAAAGTAGGTGCGTGGCAATCGATAGAATTTGGATATTTGAAGGCAAAGCAGGAAAAAATTTTCCAAAAGAGAAAGAACTTTTAATTCAAGAACTCAAGCGAGCTTTTAAGGTTGATTCAAAGCTCACCGCAAAAACTTCTCTTGCGGTTTCTCTTGCGGGAGATGGATCGCTTCTTTCTATGATTCGCAATATGGGAGAAAAGCGTTTTGATATTCCCGTTTTGGGAGTTCATACAAGTGATGGGTTGGGTTTCCTACATCGCCTCGCTCTTCCTGGAAAATCAGCTTCATCCTCTCTGACGCTTAAAGCGTGGAGTAAAAAATTTATCGAGATGCTCAAAACGGGAAGCTATCAATTGCAAAAACGTTGGGGAGTAGAAGCTCCTTTAAGGCGGCATCATTTGTGCTGGGGGATGAACGATCTTGTCATGAGCAAGGGAGCTTTGTCTCGAATGGTTTCTTTAAAAGTAAAAGTGGATGGTTCTTTGCTCTTTGCAAAATTGCGAGGGGATGGATTGATCATTGCTTCTCCTACGGGATCCACTGCGTATTCACTTGCTGCAGGGGGGCCGATTGTCGTGCCTGGTTTGGATGGAATTTTAATTACACCAATTCTTCCTCACGAAATTGCACAGCGTCCGATTGTTATTTCTTCTAATTCATCTGTTCAAATTGAGGTGCTAGACGGGCCTCCTTGTTACTTAACTGAAGATGGTCAACGCACAACTGAGATAAAAGCGGGGCAATCTTTTACGATTCAAAAATCAAGTAAACCAATTTGTTGGCTCGAGCCCGAAATGGAAGGCGTTCGAGATTATTTTGAATTATTGCGAACAAAGCTTGGTTTAGGGGGAGAAAAAGGTGCTTGCATCGATAAGAGTTAAAAATTTCGCTCTTGTTGAAGATACAGAACTTCAACTGGATCAAGGTCTTACAGTTTTTACGGGAGAAACAGGAGCAGGAAAAAGTTTGCTTCTCAACGCGATCCTTTTGTTGCTTGGCAATCGAGCGTCTGCTTCGTGGGTTCGCAAAGGAGCTCTGAAGGCAGAAGTTGAAGGGCAATTTGTATTGGGATTGGATCCTGAGCGTCTCGCAAAATTAGCAGATATGGGTTTTGAGTTAGATGACCCTACTGATTGTTTGGTAGTTCGTCGCGAATTCGGATCCTCTGAAAATGTTGCAAGCCGAATTTGGATTCAGGGCAAAGCGGCAACAAGGGCTCAATTACAAAGCGCACTTGGAGATTTGATTGAAGTTTCGGGTCAGCACGAGTTTTTACGTCTCAATAAGAGTTCTTATGTTCTCGATATTTTAGATTCACTTAGCGATCATCCAGAAGAGCTTTTGCTCTATAAAGATGTTTTTCAAAAATACGAAGCTCTTCAAATTGATTTACTCAGGTTGAATGCACTAAAGTTCTCTGTGGATAGTTTAGATTATTTAAAGTCCCAAATTGAAGAACTTAAAGACTTGGTCAATTTTACAAATCTTGCTGAGATAGAAGAAGAGCTAGAAAAAAAAGCAAAACAACTTTCTTCAAGAGATAAAATTCTTGAGCAACTTCAGTCGTGTTTTGCTTTGATTGAAGGAGCGGGAGAAAATTCTTTTGGTCTCAGCGATCTTGTGCGAAGTCTTGATAAAGAGTTTCGTAAGCTTTGCACTTTAATTGGAAACGACGACCTCCTTCAGAGAGTAGATGATTTAAACGATGTTTTAAGTGAGCTCGAAGAAGAGGTAGAGGC
>JBAXJW010000150.1:0-4180 GCA_037137635.1 bacterium
AGAGCGTGCAAGACAAGAAAGTTTGCGTCTTGAAAGCGAAAGAGCTGCAAGAGAAGAGCGTGCAAGACAAGAAAGTTTGCGCCTTGAAAGGGAAAGAACTGATCGAGCAGAGGGTACAAGACAAGAAAGTTTGCGCCTTGAAAGGGAAAGAACTGATCGAGCAGAGGGTGCAAGACAAGAAAGCTTGCGTTTTGAAAGGGAAAGGCTTGAAATAGCTAAGGAAAATGCCGCTCGTGATGAAAAATGGCGCACAGAAAATACTTGCCGTTGGAATAGTGCTTATAGCTGTAAAGAAAAAACTATAAACTCTGCATGCCAAAAATCAGGCTCTGGTGTTGGAGCATGTGTTGTCACACGGTTTCAGTTCGGTGAGCCAGTATGTGAGTGCCAGTGATTTATCTAAGCACTTTGACGACATAAGCGCTCATTACAAGAAATTCAAACACTTAGGAAATAAAAGCTTTTTTTGAACACGTTCAAAAAAAGCTTGATCAACACTCCGTTTTCTTGTAAAAATTGAACATGTTCAAAAACAATGAAGCGCAAGCACTTAGCAAGTCAGAAAAGACTAAAGAAAGACTTTATGAAGCAGCGCTCAAGCTTTTTACAAGAGACGGATTCGACCAATCAAGCATGCGAGCAATTGCTAAAGAAGCAGGAATAGCCGCAGGAGCCAGCTACTATCATTTTGCTAGCAAAGAAAATATTGTCTACGAATACTACCTTAGACTCCATCAAGACCACATGAAAGTCCTTGGCGAAACCCTTTCAAAGAATGGAAGTTTCGAAGAAAAACTTTATCTCGTTGTAAAAACTAAAATTGAAGTTGCACTCCCCAACAAAGACATGGCTCGAGCGCTGTATCGAGTAGCGGCAAACCCAGAAAGCCCACTCTCACCTTTCAGCGAAGAAAACAAAAACCTTCGATTAGAAGCCCTTAAAGTATTTCAAGACGTCGTCAACGAAAGCAAAGACTGCTTCAACCCTCAGATAAAGAAATTTCTTCCTGAGTATTTGTGGCTTTACCAAATGGGAATCATTCTATTCTGGATTTACGACAGTTCTGAAAACTCTAAAAAAACATTCAACCTCATCGACAAAACAGTTCCGTTAATTGCATATTTCAACAAACAAATACAGTCTCCATTTGCGGTTCCTTTTCGAAATAAAATCATTTCAACTTTAAAAAGCTTTGCTCCAGACTTGGGGCAAATAACAACCCCTAAAAAGGAGGGATTATGAACATTATTATCACCTATATCATTTACCTTATATTTAGCTGCTCATTCACTTTTTGGGTCGGGAAAAATTTACACCGAAATGGAAAAATATTTTTACTCGACTCATGTTACGACAACGAGAAAAAAGCCGATTCTATCAACCAACTACTCCTTGTTGGATTTTACCTCATTAACTTTGGTTTTGTTTCACTCTTTTTATCTATAGGACAAGCACCCTCAACCCTCGTGGAATCCGTTGAATATCTGGCAACAAAAATTGGAATCGTCCTTATGGTTTTAGGGGGAATGCACTTTTTTAACATGAAAAACATATCCAGAATGAGCGCGAAAGCAATCACAAAAAGTCAAAGGGGCTTAGTATGAAAATTATACTTGCAGGCGGCACTGGGCAGCTTGGGAAATTACTTGAAAAAACTTTCCTTGAGAAAAGCCATCATGTTTGTGTGATTTCAAGATCTCCCTCCAAAAACCCCAACCACATTCAATGGGATTCAAAAAACCTAGCAGGATGGGCGAGTGAACTTGAAAATGCCGACGTAGTCATTAATCTTGCCGGTAGGAGTGTAAACTGCCGCTACACTAAAAAAAACTTAGATGAGATGATGTCTTCTCGAATCAACTCCACAAGGTTAATTGGTGAAGCTATCTCAAAATGCAAAAACCCTCCCAAAGTGTGGATTCAAATGAGCACAGCAACAATTTACGCTCACACCTACGGACAAAGCCATGACGAAGAAAATGGAATCATAGGAGGATCCGAACCCGACGTGCCTCCTTACTGGAAAAAAAGTATCAATATTGCAAAAGCTTGGGAATCTGAACTCTTAAATGCAAACACACCGAATACTCGAAAAGTAGCAATACGATCTTCAATGGTTATGATCCCTGGAGCAGGTGGTGTATTCGACGTTCTCTTGAAAATGGTTCGAATAGGGCTTGGAGGTTCTACAGGAAGCGGTAATCAGTACATTTCCTGGATACATGGACACGATTTCATTCGCGCTATTGAACATGTCATTCAACACGAGCATCTAAGTGGAGCTATAAATTTCTGCGCCCCAAACCCCCTTCCTCAAAAATCATTTATGAAGATTTTGCGCTCAACCTGGGGAATACGCTTGGGACTACCCGCCACAAAATGGATGGCTGAAATAGGTGCGTTTTTCATAAGAACTGACACTGAATTATTATTAAAGAGCAGAAAAGTTATACCTGGACGACTTCTCAAAGATAATTTCAATTTTAAATACCCCTCATGGGATTTAGCCGCAAAAGAACTTATAACTCATTACAAGCAAACATGAGTTTTGAGCCCTTCAAGTGAGAGAATTCTGATCAAAGGGAGTAAGATAATTTTTACGATGAAATTAAAAACTCTCAAACGCTGGCTCTTAGCTGCTGCTTTTTACAATATTCTTTTTGGAGTTTACGCAGGACTTTTTCCTCAGCATTATTTTGAATTTGCAAAAATGCCCGTGAATCCGCTTCCACAACTTTGGCAATGCATCGGCATGATTGTGGGCGTGTATGGATTGGGATACGCCATCGCCGCGCGAGACCCGATTCGACATTGGCCCGTAGTTTTTGTGGGCGCACTTGGAAAAATTCTTGGCCCTCTGGGATTTCTAGTAGGAATTCTACAAGGCACTTTGCCGTGGAGTTTTGGATGGATACTCTTAACAAACGATCTTCTGTGGTGGCCCTCGTTTTATTGTTTGCTCTTAGCAGCAGCTCGGCATCATGATTTTTCACTTTCAAGCGTTAAGGAATGGATTGCTGATTTGCGTAAGGTCTTGAGATGAGCTTTTCCACGATTCATCTCGTAAGCACGGCATGGATGTGTGCGATTGTTTGGTTTGTACAACTCGTGCATTACCCAAGCTTTCGATATGTTCGAGAAGAAAACTTTGCCAGCTTTCATTCCTTCCATAGTCGCTGGACAACAGTGATCGTTTTTCCACCCATGCTTGCAGAACTTGTACTGAGCAGCTGGAACGCTTGGCAGAAAACGGGAGAAAATTCTCTTTTGATTTTTGGATTAACTGTTTCAACATGGGCTCTGACATTTTTTGTTTCAGTCCCTTTTCATAATCAACTCAGTAAAGGCTACAACCCAAAAGCAGCCAAGCTGCTAGTTCAAACAAACTGGCCCCGCGTCATTACTTGGACATTACTCATGATCCTGCAAATTAGACGCATCAGCACCACCTAAACCAATGATTTTTAAATCAAAATTATAAAAAACAGGACTTAATGCTATAACTTTTCTCGGGGGAAAGTTACATGACGAAACATAATTTTTTTACACTCCTGACTTTGCTATTTATCTCATCTCACACGGCTCAAGCTTACACGCTAGAAGACTTCAAAGCAGAAGTTTCTGAAAAAGATTCATCTTACAAAGCCGTTCAATATGAAGATGAGGCCTCTCAATACAATCTTCAAAAAAAGGAGCTGCCTACAGCGACCCGTCTGTACTCTTCCAATAAATTTTTCGACGATACACGACCCGTCATGAATCCCTCTTTCCAAGGTGATCGAACATTGGGCTACGAAGTTTCACTTGGCCTCAAACAACAAAGCTCTTTTGGATTGAACTGGGATCTAAGCCAACACGTGAAGAGAACGAAAATTTTCGGAGTCGCACCTGGAGTGTTTCCTCTCAGTGATTTTTATGATTTTTTTCCTCAAGCGCAAGTTTCTATTCCTTTATGGAAAAACTTTTTGGGTAAAGAAGTTCGCGCCCAAACAAGAGCTCTTTCTCAAGCGACCCAACTCCAAAGATTGCAAGCTCTTTTGAACAAAGCCCAAAAAGAAGCAGAAATTGAATCCATTTATTATCAATACGGAATTCAAAAAAATCTCTTTGAACTTTCTCAAAAAAATCTTGAGCGAAGCGAAAAACTTTACACTTGGATTCGTGAAAGACGATTAAAAAA
>JBAXJW010000151.1:0-4150 GCA_037137635.1 bacterium
TTTTTATTTTCTTTGTCTAAAAGCTAACTGCGTCCTACCCCGTAATAAATGTATCCTGCATCTTTAAAATCTATTGGCGAATAAATGTTTTTTCCGTCGTAAATATGCTTGCCTTTGAAACAAGTTTTTAGATCCTCTGCTTTAATACGCTGAAACTCTTGCCATTCCGTAACAAGTAGAAGCGCATCTGCGTCTTTGAGTGCCTCTTCGCTACTTGAGCAATATCTAACATTGCTTTCCTTTTTAATGCTGGATTTAAAAGTTTCCATAGCTTTTGGATCGTAGGCGTTGAAACGGTATCCAAGTGCAGATAATTTTTCGACGATAGCTAGAGCGGGGCTTTCTCGAACATCGTCTGTTTCGGGTTTAAAAGCTAGTCCAAGTAAAGCAATGCGAGTACTGGAGGCTTTTGGAAAATCTTTTATGATTTGATTTACGAAAATTAGTTTTTGTTCATCGTTAAAAGTGTCTATAGCTTCTGCAACTGAAGCGTCGACTCCTTGCTTTTTACAAAGATCGATAAAGTTTTTGATGTCTTTAGGAAAACAGCTTCCTCCGAATCCAAGACCCGCATAAAGATATTTTGATCCAATTCGAGAGTCACTTTTAAGAACCTTTTCAATGCTTCTTATGTCAGCCCCTGTTGCGGAAGCTAGTCGAGCGATTTGATTAACAACTGAGACTCTGGAGGCAAGCATAAGGTTTGCTCCTAATTTTGCAAGTTCTGCAGAAACAGAATCTATTTTAATGAGAGGTTTTTGATTAAGAAGAAAGCTTTCATAAATAGCTCCTACTTTTTCAACAGCTTCTGGAGACCCGCCAATAACGACTCTTTCGGGTCTTAAAAAATCAGAGACAGCTGTTCCTTCTTTTAAAAATTCTGGGTTATTTAAAACAGAAACTTTGCCTGGAGTAATGTTGTCCGCCATTTTTTGAAGCTTCTGAGCGGTTCCAACTGGGACTGTTGACTTAATGATGAAGTAAGCATGGTTTTTGGAGTTTAAAACACAGTCCTTAAGGGCTGCCTCAACATAACTTAAATTAGCGCTTCCATCCGGACTTTCAGGTGTTCCTACTGCGCAAAAAATAAATTGAGCATTTAAACTTTCAATAGCGTCTTTTTGATTTGAGTAAAAGCTGAGGCGCTTATGCGCAATTCCTTCTTTAAGTAACTCACTTAGGCCTGGCTCGTAAAAGGGAACTTTTGAATCTTTAATAGAGCGTAATTTATCAGGATTTGTTTCGACAATTCCAACTGTAAATCCAGCGCTTGCAAAACAGGCTCCTGCTACAAGCCCTACATAACCCGCTCCTACAACAATAAGTTTTTCAGACATGACTGATTACTTTATCGGATAATGTTTTTGAAAACTAGATTGAAATTGAAAAACATTTGATTGACGCTTTTTTAAGTTTTCGTTGAGAGCTCAATTCAATTGGTTTTTAGACGATTGAAAAGGGTGAGGAAAAAACCATCAAAGCGTATAAATTGGAAAAGGCAAGCTTTGGCTGCTGAGCGCTTACGCTTTGAAAGTGTTAAAAATTTTCAAACTCGAGTTGATTCGATTCGGATGGACCTTTTGGCTTTGGGAGTGTCACATGAATTTAATAATATTTTAGGAGCTGCTCTTGGACATGCGGAATGGGCCCTGGAGAGTCAGAGTCCTGCGGATATGAAAGATGCGCTGGAGGTTATTCGAACTGCCTGCATCCGATGTTCAAAAATAACTAAGTCATTACAAGGAATTGTACAGCCACGAGAAGAAAAAAAATCGATACATGGACTACAAGAATTGTATGTAGAACTTGAAAAATTATGGAGCCCCAGAGCGAACACTCAAAAATTAGCATTAATTTTCGAAAAAGTTGATTTGCAACTTTATCTAGATCCTGGAGCTGTTTTAGAAATTCTTTCAAATCTTATTAAAAACTCCTTTGAAATTTTTGAGTCAACGAGTGTGTTGAATCCTAAAATTCATATCAAAACAATCGTTAAAAAAGATCTTGTGGAAATTTACGTTCAAGATAATGGCCCAGGTGTTTCAAAATCATATAGTCCTTTTTTGTTCCAGCCTTTTTTCTCTACAAAGGGAACGATAAGTGCGGTCTTTAGTTCGAGTGAAAATATTGACGTTCAAAGTAGCTCTGAGCCAAATCCGAAAAATTCTGGACTGGGCCTTTATTTAAGCAAGGCTCTTGCTCAGGAGATGGGCGGAAATCTGAGTCTTGTTGATTTAAAAGAGGATGCGGGGGCATGTTTTGTTTTGAGTCTTCCAATTGTCAGTTAACTGACGCTGATTTATTTAAAAATTTCTTTGAAAATCCTCAACAAATGCCGAATAAACAAACATGAAAACTCTTTATTTCATTGGAAATGAAGAGCTTTGGAACGATGCTTGGTTTACAGCATTAGTCGAAAGCTTAGAAAAAAAATCAAACCTAAGCATTTATGTTTATGACGTCGTTAAAGATCTTAGCAAAATAAAAGTGATTTCAAACCGTTTAAGTGTTGCAGATCGAGTGATTTTAAAAAAGGGTCTTTCTATTGATTTGGGATTAGAGAATAAACACAAATCACTTGTGTATGTACTTTCGAAGCAAAAAGAAGATTTAAATAATCAACTTTGCGTTGAATGGGGAGCTTTGACTGAACCCTTTTTGGAAAAGATAGGAATGTCTGAAGCGTCAAATGTGATTGAGGATGAATTCCTTTCAGAGATGAATGTTTTAAGTGAAGTTTCTAAAGTTATTGAAGCAGAGCAAAAGTCCACTCTTGATAATGATGCATTAAGCTCAAGTCCTGACGATCTTTCTAAGCTTTTAGAAGCTGATTTCTCTTCTGTTGCAAAAGAAATTCCATCTCAGCAAGAAGAAATTTCCTTGGAGCTAGCTCTCGAGCAAAAACCCGATAAAAAAGATGAAAAGATTTAACAGGCACTTGATCTTCCATTAGAAGATATTTCTCTAGATTTAGATCTTGAAGGAATTTTAGATGATAATTTAGTTGATCAAGATGTGATTGCTAAAGAAGGTAAAAAATCATCTGATTTAGATTCATTAGATTTAATGGCTGCTCTTGAAGGTGTTCCTCAGTCAAAAGAAGAGCCAGCTAAGCAGGAAGAAGCAGAAGGAAAAGGATTGGATCTTTTGGGTTCTTTAGAAAACCCTATTGCTCAAGAAGAGAAAAAATCCCCAGATTTAGATGCATTAGATTTAATGGCTGCACTTGAGGGTGTTCCTCAGCCAAAAGAAGAGCCTTCTAAGGAGCAAGAAGAAGAAAAGATAGTTCCAGAGATTATAAAGCCTGAACTTGAAGTAGGACAGTTGTTGTCTTCGATGAGTTCAGAAGTCTCAAATGAGGACATGGACGTTATCAAGAGATATTCAAACATTAAAGAACGTGAATTAAGAGAGTCTCAGGCTTCAGCTGAAGCTTTGCGCCGCCAGATTCGTTATTTCGATGAACGACTTAAGAAAAGCGAAGAAGAACGTCGAAAACTTATTCTTAAAATTGAAGAAGTTCAAAGTGAGCTCAGGACAACGAGCGATAAAAAAGATGAAAACCGTGCACAGTTAAAGAACATAGAGAATCACTATGAAGAAAAAATCAAAGAACTTCAGATTCAGCTTGAGAGTTCTCAGTTTCAAGCTGGTAAGTTAGAAAAGAAACTCGAAGATTTTAGAGATCGAGTAAGAAGTGACCTTCAAAAAATTAGGTCTCGTGAAAGAGAGCTTGCAAGTCGCTTAGAAATTCAAAAGAGAGATGCCGAAGCCTTGTTAAGTGCTAAAGATGAGCGTTTGCTCAATCAAAAAAGAGATATTGATCGACTCGAGTTTGAAATTGATTCGCTTCGTGAACGTTTAATAGAGGATGTGAATCGTAGTGAAGAAAGAAGAAAGAGAATCGCAAGATCATTACAGTCTCTTAAGCTTGCGCAAAGTGTCCTTTCAGGATTGGATGAAGAGAGTCTTCAAAAGGATGAGAAAAATAAGGCAGCCTAGGGATGAGCTCCATAAAAAAATATAAAATTGTTGTTTCTGATTTCCATTTAGGTAAGGGCACTTACTTGCCTGATGGCTCAGTAAATATCTTAGAGGAATTCTTTGCGGATAGGCAATGGGAAGAGTTCTTGAATCATTTTAGCGAAGG
>JBAXJW010000152.1:0-4117 GCA_037137635.1 bacterium
GGATTAGGTGGATTTATTTTAACTCCTATCAAATTCATTCTTGCGAGCAGCAACACTCCCTCAATCTTCAATTGGTTATCTAGCTTTAAACTACCAACCTTTACTTCCGTTAACGTTAACTCAGATTTGCAGTGAGCCTTGTGAAGTTTACAAAACAACAGCTTCAACAATCATTAAAGTAAAAAAATAACATTATCTTTTTTATAGATTTTAAGTTGTCAGCCACCCGAAAAAGCTTAGATTGCACTTGGGCAAAGACATGATTCATCTAAAGAGCAAAAAACTTAAAGCCTTAGTACCACTCATTTTTTTACAGATTACATTTTCCTTTAGCGCTCAAGCTAGCCTCAAAGAAGCCATCGCAAAAGGTGATCTTTTTGAAATTTTTTCGTCTGTTGAAAAAGGCGAAAATCTTAACGATGAAAAATTCCCCGCTATTTTTGAAATTGTCAGTCACTGGGGAATGAAAGACGTTCAATACGTGAGCCGACAAAATACATTTGGAAGCTTTGCGGATGATTTAAACTCAGGACTTTTTTATTCAATAGATAAAAAAATCGTTCTCATTCAATACCTAAAAGCCAAAGGAGCAAAGCTCGACACAAAACTAAACGATTCGCAAAGAGTTGCCTCTGGCTCAGCAGCCATTCATGTTGCTGACGACCCCCGAATCATGGCCACACTCCTCGACCTCGGAGCCAATCCTCTTTCAAGAGATAAAAGAGGGAATCAAGTTTTGATTAACTTTATTGATCATTACAAAAAGTATCCCAATAAAGAATACTTTCGCCTTGTCGTGAAACGCATCCTCGATGCAGGTGCGGATGTAGACGAATGTTTCCCCGATCGATCTGGATGCTTGCTCGATATTGCTCGAAACTTTGACGACCAAGATCTTTTTCGTCTTTTGCTGAGTTATCGAAGGTAAGACTTCATTATTTGTTGTACATACGCTCCTAAATAGTCGATAATTTCATGACCCGTTATTTATAAGGAAATCATGAAAAAAGCTAAAGCAAAAAATAAAACCAAAGCCCCTAAACCTCTTTCAAATAAAGTCATGGACGCTGTATCTGCCCTCAGTTACGCGATCATCCACCTTGGATCCGACTCTCCTTCTGCTGAATTCATTTTTGAATCTATCCAGTCTCTCTACAAGAAGAACGAAGTTGAAGACATTCTTGAACTTGTTGAAACAGAAGTTTTCTTTATTTACGACAATCTTGGAAAAACCTTTAATGCTAAAGGCCTCAAGGCGATGAACGACTTAGATAAAAAAATTGATAAGTTGTTTAAAAAAATTCAAAAATAATCCCATTTTAGAACAAGCCTGAGGCAAGTTTTCTCTCTTAAAAGAAAAAATGTCTCAGGTTTTTTTATTTCCTCATTTAAAAAGCTCAAAACACCCATGGCACGCATCGTGCTTTATTCATTGTGTGTGTTTGATAGCAGCGAAGCTAATCAAAACTCAAGCAGGTGTAAGCCCTGCAAGCAGAATCGTCCAGTTACTGCTTTAGCCTGGATCATTGACTTGTATAGCGAAAGCGAACCTTGAAACCCCATCGGTCCGTAACCGTTCGGAACGAACGACGGTAGACCGAGGAAGTGGCCGAGCTCCTCAACACGAGTGAAGGCTAGTATTGTTGGCGAAGCACTGGATGTTTGCAACCAACAACTCTTCCAAGGGCGAAAGGACAACATGTCGAGAGTGAGTTGCGATGAAAGCTCGGAACCGCTTAAAGGTCGCAAGTGTTCTCCTATACTTGCAAAAGTGGTTGAACAAGTATGTGCCGACGATTGCTTTGCCATCGTCAGTGCCTACGAACTCAACGACCATGCTTTTAAGTGGGGCGGATGAGGTCGGCAAGCTCCTCAAAAAAGCGAGGACCTCTGGAGCAGTACTTCTTGAGATTAAAACCTTAAGACGTATGAATGGTTGCTTCTCAGGATTCATGCCTGAGTTGCAGCAGATAAGTTCAACTTGGAATCGTTCTATGTATGCTGGAGAGGCTTAAGTAGAATGGAACGAGAAATATCTTGTCTGTCCTACCAGCTCTTGAGCTGTTCTGGGGAAATCTCAACGAACAGTTCTCACAAAGCAGCGGAAACGCTCGTTAGTAGAAATTTAATAAGTTCTCCTAACGAGCGCGCCACTGTAGCATGGAATAAAGAAGCTAAAAAAACCAATACATTTCATGTGTTTATACATAGTATTTCACGCACCACTTCATTCTTGACTGAGTGCGTTATTGCTTGTAAGTTAAGACACACTTTCCTCGAAAAAAACTGAAATTAAAAGAATGAAAAAACTAAATATTATTTCAATATTTTTCAAAGCTCTTTTGATCACAAGTTCTTTGCCTATTGAAGCTCGAGTAGAGGTTCCTGCTTCATTTAACTTTAAAGAAACCAAAAAGGTCTTTGAAGTTGAACTCGAAACAAACTCTCTTTGTTATCAAAACGACTCACTTTCCCCTTCTCAATGTTCGCCGATCAAAATTCCTCTCAGCACATGGAACGCTTTCTTCAACCCCACTCTCAAACCCATAGAAAATATAAATCAACTACATATCGTTCAAAACGAAGAAGCCTTTTTGAAGTTTTTGTCTCAGCAAGACTCCTCTGAGAAGACTTTAGCAACATCACAAACCCCCCTTCCCCAAGGAACAAGTGCTTCCATGGCCGAAGCTCCCTTTCGCGAATTTCAAAGATACACAAAAAACCACCAATACCACAATTTGGTAGAAGACCTTAAAAATTGGCTCGCCCAAGTTCAAACTCTTCGTGAATTTAAACTGACTCCAGAATTAGCCAACTATTGGGACTCAAGAATTCATGAACAATTTCTCAATTCAAATGGAATCTTGAAAACAATTCCAGAAAGTCTTCAGTTTCAAATAAACATTAACTCCCAAAAAGGACTTCAAACAGCCATTTGGATTAATCACTTATTAATTGTTCAAAAAAAATTAGACGCAGCCTCTGTCCATCAGGCAACCAAAAAAGAAATACATAAAGAAGCAGATCCCGACTCTGATACAATTGAAGTGATTTCGAAAAACTTTAGCCTTGCTGCTCAAAGAGAAAGCTACTTAAAAGAATCTGACAAAATCACGGCCCTTATCTTAGATTGGTCACACAACTACAAAAACAAACTCACAAATGAAGAAATAGATTCAATCGTTTCTACGCATATCTCTTTTGGAGAAAAGCTTGAAAGCTACCCACAGGATGTTGAATTACAAATCAACGACTTCCTTTTAGAGCAAACAAACAAAAAGCCCTCAAAAGCCATCATTCTCAGCGAAGAACAACGTGACCTCTGGCATTCACTTCAAAACACTCTTCGCTTAGGCGCTCGTATATCCACTGCAAATGCGACAAAAGAACTCATCAAGAACATAAAGAATTATACTCAAAAAAATACTTGTAGAAATTTTGACAAAGTGAACGAAGGTCTTGGAATCGCTGTAGACTTACTTGATCACTCTCAAAGATCTTTCCAAGAAAACAATGCTCTTTTTGGTCAAACCTTCTTAAATCAAGCCCATAAAGTGCTTGCAACATTTGCTCCTTTAGCTCTTCAAATCACGACAGACTCAATACAATTTTCAAAAGAAGATTAAGTCGGATCCTACTTAAAATTTTCGATCGTTTTTAAATTTTGAAACAACTATACGAGAAACTAAAACTAAAAGAGAACCGATAGCAAGTCCGGCAAGGCCCAAAAGAACCCAGGACAAATTATGAAAACGCACATCTGCCAAAACAGGATGCCTTCTTAAGGAACGATCCAAACCTAAATACATCAAAAAGCTTGAAAAAAATAAAACACCTAAAAAAAGAACCCATAAAAACAAACGAGAAATTTTTTGAACTTGAGCTTTTAAATCCTTAATATCACTTAGCAAATAAACAATCATACTAAAGGTAAAACCACCCAACAAAAGAGGATGAAAGTGACCCGGCATAAACAAAGTTCCTAAAACGCGAGTCTTAAATAATAAATCAGTTGCAATCTCGAGACCCGTAAGTCCCCCCACTACACTAAACATTAAAAAACTGATGAGATAAAAGAGGTTTTGGCTGGAAAAACAGCTATTTATTACCCATTTTT
>JBAXJW010000153.1:0-4113 GCA_037137635.1 bacterium
CCTTGATTTGGAAATTTCATAGTTCAGAGTTTAGGCCGTGTGAGCAATTAAATCTAGCTATCTTCATCAACGATTTTTGTTTCGGAAATTTTTCCCTTAAAAGCCTTGAGTGCTGATTGAACGGCGGCATCTTCCTTGGCTTCCTTGAGTTTTATCTTGGCAGATTCTTGGGGAGAAATCTTAGGTTCTTTGGAGCCTCCTTCGAGGCGAACTTCAAAGCTCAGTTGAGCTCCAAAACACTGCTTTAAAACCGCTTGTCCGTCGTTTGAAGAAAGGCGTTTTCCTGCAAAATCATTTTCTGCAATTACTTCTACGCGGGTGCCTTTTTGCTCAAAGCTTCGAATACTTTTCATTACAGGGAGCCAGGCAGGGCGATCACGGCGTAAAAAGTCATGAAAGGTATCAAGGAGAGGGCCCGTGCGAGGAGAAGGTGTTTGAGCTACGGGAACTCGGGCAGCGGATGCTTGAGTGGTAGACGCTTGAGAAGGCGTAGTTTGTGTCTGCGCAGTTCTGTTTTGTTGAGTGCTTTCAGCTTGCAAGCCCGCTCTGTGAACAGAGAGTTTAACGATCAGAGCTTCAACAGCAATTTGAGCATCTATGCTTGAATTAAGGTGCGATTGCAGAGAAAGACACTGATCAAGACCCACAAGAATTTCATCAAGAGAAAGTCCCGCAGATGCTTCTTGTAATAATTTTTTGTAGTCAGGATCTGTGGTGAGATATTGATTGGCAACTTTTGCAAAATTCAAATCTCTGTAAACACTCACCAAACGAGAAAGCAAAATTTTAGGGTCCGCTCCTCCAGAAAGGGCTGATGAGCATAAATTCAAAGCCTGAGCATGATTGTGCGCAACAAGAGAGCGAATAAGCTCAAAAAATCCTTGTCGAGGAATAAAGCCCAACATTTTTTCAAGATCATCGCGGTTTAATTCGCTACCCGATAAGGCAATGGATTGATCTAGCAGAGATTGAGCATCTCGCATGCACCCTTCGGCTTCTTCGGTGATCAAGTGAAGGGCGTCGTCTTGAGTTTTGACGTTTTCGTTTTTGCAAATTTCTTTGAGCCACGAAAAAATTTTTTCGTTTGAAATGCGTTTAAAGTCAAAGCGTTGGCAACGAGAAAGAATCGTTGCAGGAACTTTGTGAATTTCGGTTGTGGCAAAAATAAAAACAACGTGCGGTGGTGGCTCCTCGAGAGTTTTGAGAAGAGCATTGAAAGCCGCAGTTGAGAGCATGTGAACTTCATCGATGATGAAGATTCTGTATTTTCCACTTCCAGCTGCATAGGAAACGCTGTCGCGAAGATCGCGGATATTGTCGACGCCTGTGTTAGAGGCAGCGTCGATCTCGATAACGTCCATGGAATTGCCATTAATTACTTCACGGCAGGAAGGACATTCATTACAGGGAATTTTGCTTCTATCGGGGCTCTCACATCGAAGGGCTTTGGCCATGATTCGCGCAGCACTTGTTTTACCGACTCCTCTGGGACCCGTGAAAAGATAGGCATGAGAGCTTCTATTTTGGAGAACAGCATTTTTCAGCGTTTGGCCAAGGGCTTCTTGACCAATAAGATCTTCAAATTTTTGTGGGCGATATCGCCTTGAGATCACCAAATAAGAAGATGTTTTTTCCATAGATCAACCCCTGTTTGGGGAATAGGCCCATGTTGCCCTTTGGGTTTATAAATCGCAAGTCGAAAAGCCGAAGATAGTTATTCTTTTCCTTTGAATGTAAACTTAAAATGAGCACACTATGTTTTTGAGCATTCAGGATCCAAGGATTTGGATTTTTTTATCATCAATTATCGCAGGACTTCTGGTTAATATAAGTTTTATTTCGGGCCAAGCTATATTTCTTTCAACAACTCAGCCTCAGATAGCAGCTCTTGTGAACATTCTTTCGTTATTTCTTTTTTGCAATCTGATACCGCGCTTGAACGCTGCTCCTTCTCGTCGGATGCGTTATTCTCGTTACGGTGCTTTTCTTTTTGTAGGGTTTCTTTTTTTTATAACAGGAGTCTCTTTTTTTATTGATAAAACAGCTGCCGGATACGCAAAGTTAGGGGCGCTAGGCTTATGGGTTTTTAGTCTTCAGTTTTTTTCCGAGACCTCACGCTTGGTTCAAACTGAGTTGAGCAATCGCTACGTGAACCCTGCGCAAGTTGGGAGCTTTCATTACTTTAATTTAATTGGTTTTGAAATCGGGACTTTATTGGCGAGTTTTTTTATCTTGCTTACAGGAATCGAAAAGCAATCTCCTTTTTATATTTCTGGAATAAGTTTTGTTTTGGCATGTGTGTGGGGATTGATTGTTGTCTATCGCTTTGGCCATCGTCGCCAGTTAGAAGTTCGTTTTACTCATCGTCCGATTGATCCTCAGTTATTGGTTCCTGTAACGAGGGTAATTTTTTTCGGAATATTTCTTTTTGCATTGAGTACGGGAATTTTTCGCCAGTTTCAAGATTTTCAAGTTAAAAGTATGATTAAGGCCACATCTTCGGGGTCTGCAGAAATTTTTAAAAATATTCTCTTAGTTTACTCTCTAGGAAGTCTTCTAACGATTTTAATTTCAACTTTCTTTGGAATACTTTCATATCGTACAAGACTGTCTCCTTTTAGGGCGATTGCTTTTGCGGGGCTTTTTTTGATGTTGAGTCAGGTATTTGCATTTTTTGTACCTAATAAAGAAACTTTTTTCTTTTTAGGAGCTTCAGCGAGAGGCTTAGAGCGAGGAATTTATGGCCCAAATATGACTCTTCTTCTTAGCTTTTTTGTTCCTTTTCAACGATTGGGCTTGCGGTTCATGCATCACACTGTGCTTTTGTCGGGATGTGGTTTTTTATTCTTGATTTTAAGTGTTCTTCAAACGTTTTATCATTCAGGATTTTTACTTCAAATGAGTCCATGGCTTACTTTTGTGGGGGCTTTGGGCATGTTTTGTGTTGCTTATTTCTCAAGAAAAAATTTCGCACAATTTTTTACTGAAAGTTTAAAAGCTGGAAAGGTTTCTTCTATTTTGAGTGCGACAGGTCTTTCTTATATCAGACCGCGCGGGTATCCCCAGCTTATGAAAGAGTTGCTAAATGAAAATCCTAAAAAACTTTTAAGAAAAACAATTATTTTAGGTCTTGGTTATGCTCAAGATGGGGTTGCTCTTGAAACTGTTATCGAAGAATTTAAATCTGATAAAGAAGAAATTCAGTTAGCTGTTATTGAAGCAGTTAGCAATTCCCGTAGTCATAGAGGAACGAATTTTATCCTAAATGTTTGCCTAAGTGGTCGCGATACTCATAGCTTGTCTGTTCGATTGAACGCTGCTTTGCTTGTAAGCATGTTGTTTGGTGATAATGGTATCGCTTTGTTGATGATCGGATTAGAGGATAAAGATTCACGGATCATTGCAAATTCGCTTGAAGCTTTAGCTCTTTTAAAAAGGAAAGATCTAGCAGAAGTTTTTAAAAGATTTATTGATCATCCAACTGTTCGAGTTCGTGCAAATGCATTAATGGGTTTAGGATTGCTTCCAAAGTTTAGAGATTTTTATCGAGAAGAAATTTCTCGAAAACTGATCAGCCCACTTTCAATGGCTTCTTATCTTTATGTGATTGGACGTGTTCGAGATACGAGCTTTAGAGAGACCTTGCTTAAGCTTGTAAAAAATTCAAATGAAAAACTTTCCTCTGAAGAGCTTCAGATACAGCGCTTGCTTGCTTGGGCTTTAACTCAAATGGGTTCTGTTGAAGGAAGAATGTTGTGGTGGAAGCTTTTGAAAAAGGATTATGCTCATAATGAAAATACAGACTCACTTTTTCATTTTTTTGGGCAATTGGATAAGGGCTTGAGGTATTCTTGCGTAGAAGAGTGGATTAAGAGTGAATCGAGCACAAAGTCAGCCGCGATGGATATTTCTGAAATTCTCAAAAAATCGCGTTTCGATTTTCATGACGAGGCAGAATATGCTTTTGAGTTAGCTGAATCGGTAGAGGGTGTTTAGATTTCAATATTGTGATCTGTTTTGAGAATCTCTTTTGGAGATCTTCCATTTTTTAAAGCTTCATTGAATTCAAGAACTTTAACGTCTACTAAAAATCTATACCAAAAAGCTTGAAGG
>JBAXJW010000154.1:0-4108 GCA_037137635.1 bacterium
ATGGCAGGCAGCTTAGGTGCTTTTGCTGTTATTCCTTTTGCAAAACATGTCATGGGCGCTGATTTAGATATCGGCGTTTTTTATGTGATGGCCGTAAGCTCGCTTGTTTCTCTTGGAATTTTGCTCGGCGCTTGGTCTTCTGAAAATAAATGGTCGCTTTTAGGTGGAGTTCGAGCCGCAGCTCAAATTGTTTCCTACGAAATTCCACTTGGAATTACTGTTTTAACAGTTGTGATGATTTCGGGAACTATGAACATTGGAAAAATGGTTGAGCTTCAGTCTTGGCCTAACGGGGAAAGTGGACATTTTTGGTTTATTCTTCACAACCCCTTTGTTTTTATTAATTTCTTTATTTATTTTATTGCTTCACTCGCTGAATGTAATCGAGCTCCATTTGATTTGGCTGAAGCGGAGTCGGAGCTTGTTTCTGGGTTCAACACTGAGTTTAGTGGAATGCGATTTGGACTTTATGCTTTAGCGGAATTTATTGATGTCATAATGTTTTGTTGTATTGCGACGGCCATCTTTTTGGGTGGTTGGAATCTTCCTTTCATAAACTTGGCGGACATCCATTTAGGATGGAAGTTGTTTGGAGGAAATCTTGATGTTGTTGTTCAGAGTCTTTTCATGATCGGAGTCTTCTTCGCAAAGGTTGCGGTTCTTATCTTTATTGTGATGTGGTTGCGATGGACGTTGCCACGTCTTCGCGTCGATCAACTTATGTCTCTTTGCTGGAAATATTTAATCCCTATTGGATTGTTTAATTTGATGGGCGCTGCCATTTGGATGCTCGTCTTTCACGGTCGCGGAATGATTGAAGTTTTGGGTCTTGCAGGAGGCGCTCATTAATTATGAAATTAATTGCTATCTTTACACTCCTCATCGGAATCAGTGCCGTACTCACTTCTTCGATTGTCGCGTTTCACCCGAATATTTTATACGCAGCCATTTCTCTTACTTTTACGTTGATTTCAGTTGCGGGTTTTTATGTTGTTCTTGGAGCTGATTTTCTTGCAGCTGTTCAGCTTATTATTTACGTGGGAGGAATTATTATTGTCATTCTTTTTGCGATTATGATGTCTGAAAATATTTATAGAGCGCGATTCTTAGATCAGGCTCGTAAATATTTAGCTCCTATAGTTTTTTCAACTGCAATTTTTTGGGTTCTTTTTAAATTGATTTCAAAAACTCAATTTTCGCTCGTTGCGGATCCAGTAAGGGTTCCCATTTCAGAATCTGTAGGAGTTGCTTTGACAACATTATACGCTCTTCCTTTTGAATACATTGCTCTTTTCCTTTTGGTTGGTCTTGTGGGCGCGGTGATTGTTGCCCGACCTGATTATAAAGAAACTCATTATAAAGATGAGGGATCAATCAAATGAGTGGTTTAGCAAATAACTTATCTTTTTATCTTGTTGTGAGTGCCATTATGTTTGTTTTTGGAATTGTGGCAGCTCTTTCTCGAAAAAATATGATTGGTATTTTCATGGGAGTCGAACTTATTTTAAATGCAGCAGCTTTAAATTTTGTAGCGGTTAAACTTTTACAAACAAAAGCGGCCGCTTCTCCCACTCAAGACGGAGCCATCTTTTCTCTCTTTATTATTGTGATGGCCGCAATTGAAGCAGCTGTTGCTTTGGCGATTGTCTTGCGAGTTTTCGGAGTTAAAAGATCGATCGATCCAGATGGAATGGCGAGGCTTAGAGGATAAAAATGACCACCAATATTTCTTTAGCTCTTTTGATTCCTTTATTTCCTCTTCTTGCATATTTTGTACAAGTTTTTGTAGGAAAAAGACTTCCGCGAATGGGAGATTGGGTGAGTCTTGGTGCGATTTTTTTATCTTTTGTTGCGGCTTCAAGAATATTTTTGTCCATGTTCAATCACTTTGATCCAGCGTGGGTAGAAACGTGGCATTTTACTTGGTTTGATCTTGCTTCTCTCAAGACCCCTTTCAAATTAGAAATTGGTGTTCGCATTGATAACATGTCATCGATCATGTTGTTCATGGTGACTCTTTGCTCGACGTTGATTCATTTATTTTCAACTGGCTACATGCGCAATCATCACGGAGAGCCTGAAGATGGATATCGTTACGCAAGTTTCTTTGCTTATTTATCGCTTTTTACTTCAGCGATGCTCGGCCTTATTATTTCAGACAATCTGTTTACTCTCTTTATGTCATGGGAGTTGATGGGTCTTTGCTCTTATCTACTCATTGGTTTTTATCGACACAAAATTTCTGCTGCAAATGCGAGCCTCAAAGCATTTATGACCACTCGAGTGGGAGATATGGGTCTCTTTACGGGAATGCTCATGCTTTTCACTTTACCTTTGGCAAACGGACAGGTTCTTGGATCTTTTCGCTTTGACGATATTTATGCGGCTATTCAATCTGGACAGTTCAATTTTACGATTGGTGGCTTTCACGCAGCAGCGGTTATTGGTCTTTTAATTTTTTGCGGAACGGTTGGAAAATCCGCTCAGTTTCCTTTACAAGTTTGGTTGCCTGATGCAATGGAAGGTCCTACTCCCGTGTCCGCTCTTATTCACGCAGCGACAATGGTTGCAGCGGGTGTTTATTTGATTTTGAGAATGTTCCCTCTTCTTGAAGCAGGAGGAGTGCTGACAATTGTTGCTTATGTAGGGGCGTTCACTGCGCTCTTTGCTGCGATTCTTGCCATTAAGCAAAACGACATTAAAAAAATTCTCGCTTATTCAACCCTTTCTCAGTTGGGATATATGGTCATGGCTGTAGGTTTGGGAGCTTATCAAGCTTCTTTTATGCACTTGATTACGCACGCACTTTTTAAAGCGTGTCTTTTCATGAGCTCTGGAGCGGTGATCTATGCCATGCACCATGAGCAAGATATTCGTCATATGGGTGGATTACGCAAAAAAATTCCCATCACTTTTGCGTGTATGTTCATCGCAACTCTTGCGATTTCTGGAGTCCCAATGTTTAGCGGATTTGTCTCTAAAGATAAGATTCTTGTAGCAGCATACGCATTTGGAATTCTTGATCACTCACAACATTTCTTTATTCCATTAGCTGGATTTTTAACGGCAGGATTAACTGCTTTTTATATGTTCCGTTTGATCTTCAAAACATTTTTTGGAGAGCCACATGATCATCATCATTATGAAGAAGCTCACGAAGTTTCTTTTAATATGTTTGTGCCTCTTGTTGTTTTAGCGGGACTCTCTTTGTCTGTGTTGTTTACCGGAAGTTTAACCGGAGGATTGTTGGGCGAAGGAGATTTTATTTTCAAAGGCGCAAACAATTGGTTTGAAACTCTTGTAACAAACGCGTCTTTTTCAACAGGTCACGGAGAGGCGTGGCATGAGCATCTTCATCATGCCCATATGCCAGGCATGATCCTCTCTTTGCTTGTAGCTTCAATCGGAATTACTTTTAGCTATCTTGTATTTGGAGCGAAGAAAATTTCTGCTGATAAATTAGCAGGCCTTTGGCCAAGTTTTGTTCACAAAGCGATAGATAATCTTTATTTCTTCGATTGGTTCTATATCAAGATTTTGATTCAAAAAGTTTTTATGCCTTTCTCTTCTTTTTGTGCAGTCTTTGATGACAAGGTTATCGATCAAGGTGCAGTGGATGGAGTGAAAAATGTAACTCAAGCAACCAAGGATGTTGCGGGAATTTTAATAGATGATGTTTTGATCGATGGTCTTTTAGTGGATGGAGTAGGAGGCGCAATGCCTTTAGCTTTAGGATCTACTTTGCGGACATTACAAAATGGTCGAGTTCAAAGGTATTTATTAGTCGCGGTAGCGGCTTTAGTCGTCGTTCTTATTTGGAGAGGTTTTTAATATGAATTGTGTTCTCAGTTGGATAACGTTTTTTCCGCTCTTAGGAATTCTTGCGATTTTGTTTGTCCCCAAAGGGAAAGACGACATTGTGAAATGGATTTCTGTTGGCGTAACGCTTATTCCTCTCTTGTTAGCGATTAAACTCACGACCCTCTTTAATTATTCAGCAGGAGGTTTTCAGTTTGTTGAAAAAGCTCTTTGGATTCCTTCTCTTAACGTTGAATTCCATATGGGAATAGACGGAATGAGTTTCTTGATGGTCTTGCTTGCAACTCTT
>JBAXJW010000155.1:0-4098 GCA_037137635.1 bacterium
TTAGCTTTGATGAATTAGCGAAGATCAAACCCAATCGAAAATTGATGTTTAAGAGGAATCTTAAAATGTTTTCTAAGTTGATGGCTCACTTGAGGGTGATTGCTTCTCAAGAATTAGAGTTGTCTTTAACGAAGCTCGAGCTTGCTTTGACAAAGGGGCTTTTTAAATTTCAAAAAGTTTTGAGTCGAATAAGCTCCATAAAATAAACTAGATATGAATTATTTTTTTAGCTGAAACTTTTGAACGTTACGATTGTGAGTGGCGTAATCTTTTGCAAACTCGTGGGTTCCATCTCCACGACCTACAAAATACAAATATTCTGAAGCTGCAGGATGAAGAACGGCCCGAAGAGCTTTTTCTCCTGGGTTGCATATGGGTCCCACAGGAAGTTCTGGAATCGTATAAGTGTTGTAAATAGAAAATGTTTGAAGGTGGATCTTTTTAAGGTTCCCGTCAAAGGTGGGCATCAGTCCATAGATTGTTGTGGGATCTGATTGAAGGCGCATTTTTTTATTCAAGCGATTCCAAAAAACAGAAGCCACAAAGGGTTGTTCATCGCTTTTGCCTGTTTCTTTTTCAACGATCGAAGCAAGTGTGAGAAGACGATAAAATCCAAGAGGAGTTTGTGCCCATGAGTGTTGGCTGAGAATGGGGCGAGCTCGGCGTTCAAATTGAGCGAGCATTTCTTCTACAATCAATTTAGGTGAATCGTATTTTTGAAAATTATAAGTTTCAGGAAAAAGATAGCCTTCCAGGCTTCTGAAATTTGAAGAAATTTTTTGATCTTTTAAATGATCAAATGCAAGAATATCATTTTCGCTCGGAATTTTAGCTTTTGAAAGTAATTCAGGACTTTGAATAAGTTTTAAAAATTGATTTCGGTCAAAACTTTTGGAGGCTTGCGACCATGAGTCTGCAATATCCCATTTGCTATGGCCTTCTTTGATGAGTAAGGGATGCTGAAGACCTTTGTTGGACGTGAGTGCTTTTAGAATCCCAAATGAAGAAAGGTTGGGCGTGAGAAGATATTCTCCTGCTTTGACCTTACGGTCGAAGTGAAAAATTTTAGCGCTGATTTTTGCTTCTGTTTCAGGAATTTCAATGCCATTTTCTTTGAGTATCTTCAGCATGCTTGCAAATGAAGTTCCTGGGTTGAGGTCGATAATGCTTTCTTTTTGTAAGGAAGCATTAGGTGAAATGCTAAAATCGTAAATCAGATACGATATCGACAAAGAAAATAATAAAGATAAAAGAAGAGAGAGTTTCTTCATGTCTTTTTTTCCTCTTCATGGAAGTAGTCTTTTAAAATCAAAGCAGCTGCTTGAGCGTGTTCGTTGTGAGTGGATTGCTTGGCTTCCCAGCTTGTAAGATGTTCGTCTATCATTTGTACGGGAATTTGAAGTTGTAGGGAGAGTTGTTCTGCAAAAGTAGAAACTTTTGAGGAAGTTTCCTTGGCGTGAATGGAGTTCGTAAGGGGCAGTCCAAGAATTATTTTTTCAATTTCCCAATCAGAGACAATCTTTTTTAATTCAATTAAATCTTTTTGAAACAGTTGCCATATTTTATCCTTAGGAACTTTTCGTTCGAAAAATCCTCGAGGCGTGATGACCAGGCCATCTGGACTTGCTGTTGCAAAGCCAACAAAGCGGGCTCCCCAGTCCAAACCCAAAATAGACATCTTACTTTCCAAAAAGTTTTAAAATATGAGACAAGAAATTCAATTTAGACAAATCATTAAACGTTACAAAGAGAGCCAGGCCAATCAGCATAATCGCGCCAACGGTCGCCCATCCTTCAATAATTTTAGAAGGAATAGGTCTGCGGATGATTCCCTCTATTGCGAAAAGCACTATGTGCCCACCATCCAGAACGGGAAGCGGCATAAGGTTGAGAATACATAGGTTGAGAGAAATGAAGGCAAGCATTTTCATGAAGGAATCAAAGCCCAGCCTTAAGCTATCGCCTGCAATCTTTCCAATCATAACAGGTCCACCCATGGCTTTGACCGAAACTTTGCCTGTTGCCAAAAAGACAAAACTTTCAAGAATAGAGGCCGACATGTTCCATGTTTTGGTAGCAGAGAGGCGAATTCCATCCATGAGGTTCTTGGCTTTTACTTTTTCAAAAGAAGCTTCGCTAAAGCCTACAAACATCGCGCCTAGTTGAAACTTTTTTTCTTTGACTTGTGTAATGGGATTTTCATTTTCAACATATTGAGGAGTGAAAGATCCTTCTTTGAGTTCGCCGTCTCTTAACCATTTCAGATTTAAACTTTGATGAGAAGAGGAAATCTCTTGGAGTCGATTTCTGAATTGACTAAAAGTCCAAACAGTTTGTTGGTTGAGTTCTTTAAGGATGTCACCTTTTTTAAGGCCAAGCTTATCAGCTGCTGAGCCTTCAAGGATTTGAGTGATCATCAAGTGGGCAGGAACAAAGCCGTAGCTGGTGAGAGTGTCGCTAGAAGGGACACCTATTTCAAGCGTTTCAGCTTCAGCTTCTTTCTCGTTTTGAGCGTCTAAGAAGTGAACGATAAGAGAAAGACTTTGTTTTTGGTCTTTGTTTTTTTTCCAAGCGTTTTCTAATTGGTAGATCGAATCGATTTCAGTTTTTTGTTCTCCAATTTTCAAAGCTTCTACGATAAAGAAGTTTTTTGAGTATTTTTTTGAAAGTGGTGATTTCTTTTGAACCGCAAAGATAGGGGGGTGTGATTGAAATTCTGCACCTGGAAGAGTGACAGATTCTCGGTCAATTCCAGAAAGAGAATCACTCATCTTACCTATTTTTCCTTGAAGGCTTAATTCTTGAGTTTTTCCTTCTCTTTCAATTTTTAATTTAAAGAGACTTTCTTGGCTTGTTCTTAAAAACCTTTGAAGATCAGAGAGTTCTCGAATGTCTTGCTGAGCTTGCTCACTTTGGATACTCAGGATTTTGTCTCCTGCAATGATTCCTACTTGTGCAGCGGGGCTGTTAGGTTGAACAAAGTGTATGGTTGCGCTGGGTGAAGGAAATCCTTTTGTAAAAAGAAGCCAGAAAACTAAAAAAGTCAGAATAAAATTTGCAGTCGGTCCTGCAATCACTACGGCAAAGCGTTTGAGGAGAGGCATTTTAGAAAAACTGCGATGTTTTTCGTTATCGGGAACGTCTTCTTGCGGATCTTGACCCATAATATTTACGTATCCGCCAAAGGGAATCAGGCTGAGAGCATATTCAGTTTCTCCACGCGTGAATTTAAAAAGCTTAGGACCCATTCCAATAGAAAAGGTTTTGACTTTCATTCCACAAAGCTTTGCCACGTAGAAGTGTCCAAATTCGTGAATGAAAACTAAGATTCCGAGCAAAAGCATGATGCCAGCTATGTAGTAAAGCATGTGATTATCCTCTCATATGAATATAGCGTGTCTATTCGTGAAAGTATAAATTAACTTTGAACGAAAATAAAATAAGCGAGAGGAAGGGTGAAAGCGAGTCCGTTACGCAGCCAATAGGAAAAACCAAGATCTCCAGACTCCGAGAACAGTTCTCCGGAATCATTTGCAATGCCTGTTTCCATATCCAGGGAGGGAGCAATCTTAGCATGGGATCTGGCGTAAGCTGAGCGTGCTTCATCCACTGCGGCGAGAGCACGGGTGAGTTCTTTGGGAAGTTCACGACCGCTCCATGATTTAGGATCGATGTCATCCAGTATTCTGAGGTGTTCGGCAAAGGAATCCTGGATCGTGTTGAGTTGTTCGAGACGACGCTGCGCCTCTTCCGTCTCCCGTTGCACGAGAACAATGGCACGAGAGAGTTTGTCAGCCACTTCGTTCCGCCCTTGTTCGAGTTCCTCCTGTTTGCGGGTCAGCTCTTCGAGGCGAATTTTCTCCTTCTCTATCTGGCCTTGCCTTTCACGAAGCTGCAATAGTTCCGACTGGGCTCTCTTGACCTGATTTTGAAGCTCTTCGGCTGAAGGTGCTTCTTCAAGATCTAGCAACTCGTCGCGTTCATTTTGAAAATCTGACATAACCACTATATGTAGCGTAATGAGTTGTTTTTGACCCGTGAAATCTTCAATTAGGAGTATTTTTCCTTTCCCCAAAGAGGGCTGAGCCAACCCTGACC
>JBAXJW010000156.1:0-4089 GCA_037137635.1 bacterium
TTTAAAAGCTTTGGAATTTTACGACTTTGCAAGGCTCCTAAAAAATGCCATTCCACATTTTGAATTTGCTTTGTTTTTTCTTGAAACTCTTCAAAATAGTTTTCACCCAAACATCTTGGAAAGTTTTTGATTTTTAAAAACTCTTGGATTTTTAAAACGCTTTGTCCCTTTGAAACGGGCAAAAGAGTCACTTCACTTGTTTTGCGACCCGCACTTTGACAAGCTTTTTCAAAATCCCGCCAAAAACTTTGAAAGCCTTCTTCAAAATCTTGATTGGGCTTTTGCAAAGTCATTTTAAACCTTATCTCCCAAAAACTTTTTTTGCCAAAGCAAAACTTGTTTATGAATTTCAAAAACCGGAAGTCCCATCACACTCGCGTAAGAACCATCTACCTTTTCAACAAATTGAAGAGCCGGTCCCTGTACTCCGTAAGACCCCGACTTATCCAATGGCTCACCTGTTTTAACATAAGCCAGAATCTCTTGAGCAGAAGCCTTGCGAAAGCGCACCTTCGTTGAGATCAAATCCTGAAATTCATCCTCAAGAACTCCACCCTGATACAAGCCCACGTAATAGGCTGTTTGAACCTGATGTTCCTTGCCCATAAGCTCGCTGAGCATCTTTACAGCACCCTTTGGCCCCTCGGGTTTTCCGTAGAGGATTTCACCACGAACGACCACAGTATCAGCAGCAACAATGAGCGCCCAAGTATTTTTATTTTCAATTTTCTCTTGGTAAAGCTCGTAAGCCTGGCGTGCTCCAAGAGCCTTTATACCGATGCATTCCTTGAGGTACTGAGCTGGGTTTTGGTTTTTTTGCCACTTAGGCTCTTCTAAGAGTGAATTTATTTGCTTTACATTTTTGAAAGCGGAACTCAAAAGATCTAATCGTCTTGGGGACTTAGAAGCAAGAAATACCTTGTCAGGAAGCATGTATTACTGTATTATCCCTTAAGCCTATTCTCAGGCAAGAAAATCGTACAGGAGGTCTTCGGTTGGCGATATTTAGAGTTGGCGACAACGCAGTTTATCCCTCACATGGTGTGGGAGTCGTAAGAGGGGTTCAAATTAAGGAAGTTGGTGGAAGCAAGAAGTATTTCTATATTCTCCAATTGCATCATAACGGAAGCACTATCCTCATCCCTACAGATAAAGTCAAAGATGTAGGTTTACGCGCCATCATTTCTGAAAAAGAAGTTCCCAAGATCTACCGAATTCTTAAATCCAAAGACGAAGCGACAGATGCTCAAACATGGAATCGCCGTTACCGCGAGTACATGGAAAAAATCAAAACAGGAAGCATTTTCGAAATTGCTGAAGTTTTGCGCGATCTTTACCGTTTGAAATTTGATAAAGACTTAAGCTTTGGTGAGCGCAAAATGCTCGACACAGCAAAAAGCTTACTCGTAAAAGAACTTTCACTCGCTCAACGACTCAAAGAAGAAGATGTTGAAGACGAGCTCAAGGAACTTTTCGAAATTTCTTTAGATCTCCAAACAGACGCTTAATTAGCCTCACAGAATCAACCATAAGTAGCTGCCACTTTTAAGGAGTGCTGCTAAGCTAATGGGCATGTCTACACTCTTGAGATTTGCTCCCTCGCCTACTGGTGAATTGCATCTTGGTAACCTTCGCACAGCTTTTTTAAATTGGCTTATTTCACAAAAAATTGGCGGCAAACTTCTCGTTCGAGTTGATGATACCGACACGAAAAGAAACTTACCTGGCGCTGAAGAAAAAATCTTTCGAGATCTCAAATGGCTTGGCATTCACCACTCTCACATTGAGCATCAATCCAAACGTGGTGATCTCTACACAGACGTGATCAAAGGTCTTGTCGCTTCTGGTTCCGTCTATCCGTGTTTTTGCTCCACTGAACTTTTGGAAGAAGAACGCCAAGCGATGCTCAAAATGGGGAAGCCTCCTCGCTATTCTGGACGTTGCCGAAACTTAAGCCCTGAAGATGTGCAAAAGAAAATCGCAGCAAAAGAACCTTTTTGTTATCGATTAAAAATCCCTCATGATCGCGGTACTGTGAAATGGGACGATCTCATTCGCGGACCTCAAAGTTTTGAAGCAGATCATTTTGGAGATTTCGTTCTCACTCGCGAAGACGGATCTGCCACTTACAACCTTGCTTCCATCATCGACGACGTGGATATGAACGTGACTCACATTGTGCGCGGAGAAGATCACGTGAGCAACACTCCTAGGCAAATCTTGATTGCAGAAGCTGTGGCAAAAATCCCTGGCATCAAAACTTCGCTCACACGCAAAATTGCAGAGGTGCGCTTTGGACACATCCCCCTTCTCTTAGCTGCCGACAAAACAAAACTCAGCAAGCGAAACGGAGCAAAGACAGTTGAAGAATATCAAAAAGAAGGAGTTCTTCCAGTATCTCTGAAAAATGCTCTCGCGCTTGTTTCATGGAATCCTCCTGAAGGAAAAGAAATCCTCACTACAGAAGAATTGATTCAAGTTTTTGAAATCGGAAAGATGAGCACTCATCCTTCTGTTTTTGCAGAAAGCAAACTTCAGTGGATCAACAGTGAGCATCTCAAGAGAGTTCCTCAAAATGAAAAAGTGCAATTAGCGGAGCCTTTCTTAAAAGACTTAGCGGGCCCCATAAAAATCACAGAAAAAATTCTCGATTTAGTTTGGCCCGAACTTCACGTGCTTTCTGAAATTCCTTTAAAGCTCAAACCACTTTTAGCTCCCGAGGCTCAAACGCCAACGGAGTTTGATAAAAAAGTTGCTCAAGCCTGGCTCGATTGCTTCACCGCAGATTTTGGAATTTGGCAAAAAGATGTGCAAAATTCTACCGGAGCAAAAGGCAAGAATTTATACTTTCCTCTGCGCCGCGCTTTGACCGGGCAAGAACACGGTTTTGAAATGCGCGATTTAGTAGACATCCTTGGTGAAAGTCTCATCAAAGAAAGACTCAAGAACTATGTCGCTTCCTAAGATCATGTTCACCAACACGCTTGGTGGAAAAAAAGAAGAATTCAAAGCCATTCACCCTGGCAAAGTGACTCTCTATGCCTGTGGTCCCACAGTTTACGGCAAGATCCACGTAGGAAACGCTATGGCAGCTTTAGTCTCTGATCTTGTCACACGCGTGTTTCGCTTGGCGGGCTATCAAGTAGAATGGGCCTCAAACATCACCGACGTGGATGACAAAATCATCAAGGCCGCAAACGATGAAAAAATCAGCGCTCAAGAGATTGCCGGTCGTTTTACTGAAATTTATTTGAACGAGATGAAGGAACTCAACGTTCAATCTCCCACTCATAGACCAAAAGCCACGGAAAGCATTCCCGAGATGCTTTCTATGATTGAAGCTCTCATTGAAAAAGGCTTTGCCTACGCTGCCGAAACTCCTTTTGGAAAAGACGTTTATTTTAGAGTTCGTAAATTTAAAAACTACGGAAAACTTTCAAATAAAAATCTAGATGAGCTTCAAACAGGAGCGCGCATTGAGCCCGGAGAAAGCAAAGAAGATGGGTTGGATTTTGCTCTTTGGAAAGCAGCAAAACCTGGAGAGCCCTCATGGCCAAGCCCCTGGGGCGAAGGTCGCCCTGGCTGGCACATTGAATGCTCGGCTATGATTCACAAGCATTTTCCTGCGGGAATCGATATTCACATGGGTGGATTGGATTTGATTTTTCCGCATCATGAAAATGAAATTGCTCAAAGTGAAGCATGCCTTGATCATAAATTTGCTCGCTATTGGATTCATAACAACCTGCTCACTATTGAACGTGAAAAAATGTCCAAAAGTCTTGGAAACATTTTTACCGCAGAAGAATTTTTGAAAAATTACGGCGCAGAAGTTTTGCGATTGTTTATTTATCAACACCATTACAGAAGCCCTATAGATTTTAGCGAAGAAAATTTGTGTCGCACAGAAGCTCTTCTTTCAAAACTTTATGCTGCTAAGAAAAAAGCATTTGAGATTTTGGGATCACTGAATCCTCAATCCTTAGAAAAAGTTCCCGAGATTGAAACGGCTTTGTATGATGACTTCAACACCGCCAAAGCTCTGGGAATTATGATGAAGAACCTGCGTGAGGCCTTCAAACAAAATAC
>JBAXJW010000157.1:0-4036 GCA_037137635.1 bacterium
AACGACTTTACAACATCGTCGAAACTGGACTCATCTAGCTTAAGACCAAACGAAGGCGGAAGCCCTTCATGGCGAAGTCCTTTTTTTGCCAAGATCTTACCGCTAATGACCTTTTCCCAAAAAGTTAGTCTCGAAGCGGCCAGCTTTTTAGGGGTCTTGGGCTCACTTCCAAAAGATAGTCTTGAAAGTATCGCAATGACTAGAAGACCACTTTTTATAACAGATCTTTTCATGTGCTCATTCTATATGAAATTTCTGAACTTAGAAAAATCTTCGCAAAGACCTTCCCCTTAATCTCGGTTGATTTATTTGTTATCGAAGTAAGTCACTCTCATTTTAAGATTCGCATTCTGAATTATTCCTAGATTAGATCCCAATTCAAAAAGGCTCTTTGTTGTTTCATCGAGGCTTTCGATTTTAATCATTTTAGGAAATTTCTGTTTCACTTTATCAAGAGCTTGGCTCACAGGGCACTGGTATCCTTTAGCAACAACAACTGTGTGGTAACTTCCGGGGTGGCCATAATCTTCTGAAACTTGAGCTGTGCGAGTTTGAAATTCACAATCAACAGACACTTCTAAGTCTTGGCTTTCAACAGCAACGGAGAGGCTGTTTCCATTTAGGAGAATGTCGCCTACTTTTTGAGCGGTTTGAGTGTTTGGTGTGTTTTCAGCAAATGCAAAAGAACTAGAGATGAAAAGGGTGAGGATTGAGTAGCTTTTTAATTTCATATGATTTCCTTCTTTCTTAATAGTTTCGTAGCTCTTAAATACAGTGGGGCAACCCTTAAGAGCAAATCATAAAATCTTTGCGATAAATCAACTTTTTCTAAGTGCTTTTAAATAGGAAAGGAAACGAGTTCGTTGATGACGAGAGGCTCGAAGCTGCTTTCTTTCTGATAGAAATAAGGTGTTGTGTATTCAAAGAGTGTCCACTCGTTATTGTTGTATTCAAGGGCGCTGAGGTTTTCGATCCAGTCGCCAGAGTTAAGGTAAGTCACTGTCTTTTCTGAGTCTTCGCGTTTGATCTTCTTAATAGCGGGAACGTGGATGTGGCCACAGATTACAACTTCATAGCCTTCATCGTTTGCAAGGTCTACGGTTCTGTTTTCAAAATTCTCAACGTGCTTCAAGGCCTGCTTAACGCTTTTTTTAATTTTCTTAGATAAAGAAAATCGTGATTTACCCATGAGAGTAAGAACTTTGTTGCAAAGTCGATTGAGTAGAATAATTAAACTGTAGCCAGCGTCTCCAAGTTTTGTGAGCCAGCTTGTATCGACAATAAAAGAGTCGAGAATGTCTCCATGAAAAAACCAGTGTTTTTTACCGTTTAGATCAAGGACAAGTTTGTCGGCGAGGGTGAAGTTGCCAAGATTGAAATGAGAGAATTTTCTTAAGATATCGTCATGGTTGCCAGTAAGGTAAATCACTTTTTTCCCCTTACGAACGCGTTCCATTAAGAGTTCAAGAACTCGGATATGCGAGCTTGGCCAGTAGTTTCTTTTGAAATTCCAAAAATCAATAATATCTCCGTTCAAAATGAGAAGTTCTTCGTCAATAGAGTTGAGGTAGTGTGCGAGTTCCTTAGCGTGGCAGCCAAGTGTGCCCAAGTGAAGATCAGAAATAACAGCGATTTGTACTTTACGTTTTAGATTCACGCTAAGTTATATATTGCTTCTGATTTTTAAAAATAAAAGATTATTTTAAAATAAAAATAATTCATACAATATCAAGTTTTACTTCTTTGAAGTTAATGGCTTTGTTCTTTAAAAGCTAAATTTAGGAGGAGCTGTTTTATGAATTCATTGCCAAACGCAACGAAGACACACACAACTTTTTGGGTAATGCCTTCGGATTTGAATCCCTTTGGGATTTTGTTCGGTGGAGTCATGATGAGCTGGATGGATAAAACAGCTGCTCTTTGTGCCATGGAGCATACAGAAAAAAATTGCGTAACTTTATTTGTGGATCAGGTGCGCTTTCATTCTCCTGTGAATGTAAAGGAAGTTGTAGATCTTCAGGCCGATATTATTGATGAGGGAATCACTTCTGTTTTGGTTCATGTGATTGCAAAAAAAAGAAAAGCAACTGAAGCTTTGAATCAAAGCGTTTTGGTAGCAGAATCCATTTTTAAATTTGTTGCTTTAGATGAAAATGGAAAAGTAACAGATAAATGGAAAAAGAAGGTAACGCAATCCCGAGCGGCTTTTAGTTTATAATTCGTTATGTTGTGTTTTGAGCTGTAGAAGTTTTAGACAGAGCTCGCGCACTTTGCTCCCAAGTCATTTCTTCAAACTGGTATAATTATCAACCGGTGAAATGAAATGAAAAATTTAAATAAGTTTCTTTTTTCCTTAATCGTGTTGGTGTCGATAGCGCCTCTGCGATCATTTGCAGATGAAGATTCGGTATTTCTGCAAAGAGCACGAAAGCTTTTAAAGTTATCTACCTCTCTGGCGGACAATCAAGGTGTTTCGTTGGGGCTCGGAGGATCTGCTCTTGCTGGAGCAGGAGCTGCTGTTGAGGCCGTTAATTTCAATGGAAGTATTGCTTTTTACTGTTCTTCTAATGTGAGTTTAAAGGTTGAGAATAGTTTTGGTGTTTCTGCTGATTTTAATTACATTCATACTCGTGGATGCGAAGTTCCTGGGCGATATGAGGGTCTTTTTGTAACTTTGACGGGATATGGCGGTGTTGATTTTGTTGCGAATGGTTCTCTGAGTGGTGCGGTCTCTTATGGTTTCAATTACGAACCTCTTTTGGATACTCTTGAGTATCAGTTTATTCGTAATCCTAAGAACTTGTTTTCTTTGCTGATTGAAATTCAAAGATTAAACTCTTGTCTTGTAAGTGACGCTTCGTCGCGTCTTTTAAAGTTTTCTCTTCAGGCCATATTGAAGCGCTTAGAGAAATTAGAAAATAAGATATCAGATCCGACTCTTAAGAAAGAAATCTCTTTTGAGATTGCAAGAACACAACATGTTTTAGACCAGCAATCATCGAGCTTAACTTGTGGTTTTGATAAAGTTTCATCAAATCTCAAAAAGAATTCAAAACAGTTTTTTGAGTATTCAAAGCAATCTACAAAGTTTCATACTCTCGCTTCTCTTTTGCCTTCAAAAGATCAGTTGGCGTTGGTTGTGGAGTCAACTTTAGAGAGTGAACAGTTTCCTTTTTTGAAAAATCTTCTTCTTGAGATCTTTCGAAGAGATATGAGTGGGTGTGATGCGATAAGTGCTGGAGCAGGAGTGGGCGCTGGAGTTGCAATCGAGTCTCTTGTGGGTCCCACAGTCGGAGTGGGTGTCTCATTGTCTCATTATAAAAAAGTAGGGCCTACGCTTGATACGCGTGAATTAAGAGAGTCTGCGATTGATCGTTACGTTCAAGATAGAGGATTTCGTAATTTATTGGATGATACAAAAGAAACGTATACTCGCGTTTGTACTGTTGCGGGTAAATGCGTATGGAAAGCGGCCTGTATGATGACGGATCGCGAAGCTTTTTCTATGGGTATTAAAAAAGCTTATGGTGTTTGCGACCAGTCGGTCACAAATGTCGTTGCTTTTTTGAATGGAATGTATGAGTGTTTCAAGTACAACTTTAAGGAGTTGACTGTGAGACCTTATGAAATTTTATCGAAAGTTGGGAATGAACCATGAAAAATAAAATTTTTATAACGATCTTAAGTTTGTCTGTTTGGAGTTTTGCAAAGGCGCAAGTGAGTCCTTTTCATAATTCACTTGTAGACTTTCATGCGAAAATTAAAAGCATGAGTACGGCTAATAAGCTTCCTCAAACTTACAGAGACTTTATGTCTTTTTACTCTCGTGATTCGCATTCAGATTTTATTTCTTTAAGAGATTCATGGGTAAAGCTTTTGATCTTGATGCCTGAATCGTTAAGCTCTGAAGAAGGAGCTCTAGTTGCTGATTTCTCAGAGAATAAGTTTTTGCAACAAGTGACTTTAGAAGAGTTGACGTATTATTCGTTTATTTATGAATCATGGACGCGTGTGGAGTGTCTTTCTAAGGTTCGTC
>JBAXJW010000158.1:0-4016 GCA_037137635.1 bacterium
AATCAAAATCCCTAAGCGATGAGAGGTTTCAAATACCCTCTCCGTTGCAAAACAAGCTTCTGCTTGAGTGACCACTCGCTGACGTTGCAAATTACGAGGAACCATCAATCGAAAAAATGGACTCTTTCGAAGCAAATACGCAAACAGATATCCAACAAGAACAAAAACGGGAAGATCATAAACAAAAGATAAACTATGCCAAAAATTCCAAAAGAAAAATTTTACAGCCAAAAGAAGAGCGAATGAAGTGACAAGCCCAAACACCAAAGACCACGCATAATAATTGGAAGCTTTTTCAGAAATAACAGGAACGATTTCAATGTGGCTTTCAGATTCAATCTCTTGAATAGCTGTCTGAAGTTTTTCTTCAAAAGCCTCTGTGATATTTTTTACCATGAGCTATTCGAACCTCCTCCACCAAAAGAGCCGCCTCCGCCGCTCCAACCACCGCCACCGCTGCCCCAAGAACCACCGCCTCCACCGCCACCGATCCAGAAGTTATTACTTTCTGAACGATCACGGAGACCTGTTCCATAGCGACGACGCGAAAAAATTTGCATCATAAAAATCACAAGAAAAAATATGATCAAAATCCACAGACCCCTGCCATTTAGACGATCTGCTTCTCGACCATATCCGTAGATACCTTCTCTTAACTTAGCAGCGTCTTCTCCGCCATTCACAAGAGTCACCGCTTGTTCAAGAGCAGAATGAATCCCCTCATAAAAACGACCTTCTCTAAAAGCAGGTCTGACGACATAATCCAAAATTCTTCCTGTCAAAATATCCGGAAGACTTCCTTCTAACCCACGTCCCACTTCAAAGCGCATACGTCGATCTTGAACAGCAACCGTAAGTAAAAGGCCATTGTCTTTTTTCTCACGACCTAGCTTCCACTTTTGAGCGGCTTCAATGCTTACTCGTTCAATGCTATCTCCTTCTAAAGAAGAGAATATCCATACTTGAAGCTGCATCAAATCCCACTGTTGTCGTATATAAGACTCAAGCTCAGCCTTTTCGTTTGCTTTTAGCAAATGAGCTTCATCAATCACTGGGCCACTGAGAGAAGGAACTTCCTTAGCCGCAAACGAGAATGAGGAAATCAAAAATGAACAAACTAAAAGAGAAGAGAAAACTAATCTACGCAAAGAAACAAAGCTCAAACAAAGCTTCAAAATTTAACCTCAGGTGCTTTTTGAGCTTCTTCAGAGACTGTGAACTGTGGTTTTTTCTCAAAGTGAAAAAACAAGCTGTTCGTTAAATTTGTCGGAAAAACTCCGACCAAGTTATTAAAACCTTTTACGGTGTGTATGTAATTGTTTCGAGCAACAGTGATGCGGTTTTCAGTTCCTTCAAGCTGAACCTGAAGATCTCGAAAGCCTTGATCTGCTTTAAGGTCTGGATACTTTTCAGTGAGAACCATCAAACGAGACAAAGCCCCAGACAATCCAGTCTGAGCTGATTGAAATTTATCTAAGTTTTCTTGAGATAAACTTTTTGCATCAAGCTTAATCTGAGTTGCTTGTGATCGAGCGAGAATGACCTTCTCAAGAGTTTCACTTTCGTGTTTTGCATAACCCTTAACGATATTTACCAAACGCGGAATTAAATCACTTCTTCTTTGATACTGGTTAAGCACCTCAGCCCATGTCGCATCCACTTCATTATTTTGACGAGGAATCGACTGAACTCCACAAGAATTAAGCGCAAGCGAAGCTAAAAAAACCAAAGTTACTTTTTGTATCATTGCTTTCATGAGAAGTATTAAAGCATTTTTTTTTGAAAAAGGCTAAGGTGCTGCTCTTAACTCTTGAATTTCGTATTCGTGCTGCGAGCCATTCCCTAATGTTTCGATATAAGACACGGGCTTTTGAAAGCCACGAAAATTCTCAATCAATCTTTCTTTAAATTCACTTCTCAAAACAGACTTATCTTTATCCGACTTATTGATTTCTAAAATGTTTGAAGTATACACAGTCACTCCATCCACTTGTCCTTTGGCGCTTTTAGCAACAAACTCCCAAAGCGAAGAATGAAGTGGCAACTGAATGTAATCCGCTCCCAACATGAGCTGCCTCATTTCCTGATAGTTTTTCATGCTTGAAAAAAACGAAAGATTCTCTCGATAAAGGTTTGCGAGACTTGCTTCAGACATTTGATAATACGTTTGAGTAAAATTTGGGAAATACCTCATCCTAAAAGAATGCTGAATATCCATAAGGGTTGCATTCGTTGCAAATTGAAATAATGCAGAAGATTGAGTGAAGGGCTCTTGATAAAAAACCTTCAAAAATTCTAAGACTGTTTTCTTTTCGGGATCTTGAGATTTTTCTTTGATCTTTGCAAAGATTTCTTCGATCACTTGTTTTTTAGCCCGAATAAAGGGACCCACTTTTTCGACTGGAGCTCCTCTCATCTTCAAAAATAAATTCCAATCATATTCCGAAAGCTCTTGAAAAGAGTTTAGACGCTGAACCTCTTCGAGCGGAACCAAAAACAAATAGCGATAAAACTCTACAGGGTTTTCCGAAATCTCAAAGAGCGTTCGAAAAAAATATCGCTGCATCATCAAAGGCTCGTAGTTGATATCAAATAAAAGCAATTTGCGCGCGCCACTTCGAAGCGCTAAATCCCAAGATGCGTTGTTTCCGATTCCAATAAAAAGCTCTCGCTGCGGGAGGAGCGGTGGAATTTTAAAAATGTCATATTCGTTGCTGCTGATAAAAGCTGCTCTCGCTGTACCGGCTTTTCGTGGAGCACGATTAAAAAGAACAAGAGTGGGTGAATTGCGAAAAGAATTTACGAATTTTGATTCATGAATTTCTTGATTGTGACTGATTTGAGAAAGAATCTCTGCACATCTGGGACCCGCAAAGAGGCTGTTAGAACTCAGAAAAAAAGAAGAAAACAAAAAAGATAAAAAATAAAAACGTGATCGATGAATCATAGTGGAAACGTCACTTTTGACGCTACGCAGAATAGCTCCTCGCTAGAGACGAGTCAAATCAGACAACTAACTCAACTTAAGCGAGCACTTTCTTTCAAATGATCGAGCATCTTTGTAACACTCAAGGATCCATCAGATTCAAGAATTGCTGTGTAGACTTCGTGAAAATGATGAACACCTTGCTTGCGAAGAAGCGTTGCCAAATCAATACGCGCAATGCGCTCGCGCTTCATGTTTTCTTCGATCAAAACCCCTTTGTGGATTAGGAGCGTGGGCACACCCAATACGACATGACGAAAACCCTTGAAGCGAAAATTCAGATTCGAAATCAACCAACTCATAGCGACCAAAACGCCTGCGAGGATCAATCCACCCACAAGTGAGTTGTCTCCGCCATTCATGGAGTTTTGAACGGCATTGCTCAGAAGCATCACAACCACAAATTCAACGGCACTCATTTGGCCGACTTGGCGCTTGCCCGAAAAGCGAAGCAAAAACAAAACAGCGAGGTAAACAACAATGGCTCGCACGACAAAATTGGACACAGGGAGCGACAAGATTGATAAATTAGCCCACATACACCCTTAGTGTAGCAAGGCTCCGCCAGATCACGTTATAAAGGGCCGACAATAATCAGATCCCTTTTTAAAGGGATCACAATGATCGAAAAACCTTGACTTAAGAAGGCTTTTGACGCATAATGTCGTAACTTTACTTTCCCTATGAAAATCAAGAATTTTAGCAAAATCCTTTTTTCGATAGCGATCCTTCAAAACACCTATGCTTTAGGCAAAAAGATTCCCCCGAAGCTTCCCTCTGAGACCTGTTTTAAACTTCAAAAAAATGAAAAGTGGGATTCCCTCATCAGCCAGATGTACATACCCCAAAGCTTTTGTGTAAAAAGCGCGAGAGTCGAAAAAGTTTACACAACTCAAGTGGCCGTAAGGATTGATTCAAATGACATACCCCAACTTTTGATAGGCGACATCCAAGTTGAGTTCAGCAACGGGATTAAACACATTTCACTTCCCATATCTCGATACCAACTTTCGAAAAAAGACAGCGACTA
>JBAXJW010000159.1:0-4016 GCA_037137635.1 bacterium
AAATGCTGACGACTATTACTTTGGAAACAAAGAAGAAGGCGAAAAAGGTTTTCGTGAATTAGCTGTAGAGGCTGGTGCTTGTAAGTCGGCAGAACAAGAACCTCTCACAGAGCCCAACCAACCCGCTTTTGTTCAAAGCAACAGCAGCTCTTCTTTAGGTAACCACAAGAATTAATTATTGTTTTTTTTAAACTCTTCTTGGAACTCATAGCGATCGTGAATTTCAAGATCAAAAGCTTCAATTGATTCGAGATCTTTTTCTGTAAGGCCTCGAAAATTGTGTTTGCATTTGTAGCAAATAAGGATGGGCGGACGGAGATAATAAAGTGCTCTATCAAAAACCAAGAACAGTGGCATGGGAGACCAAACAACAAACCAATTGTACCCCATGTACATCAAGACAAAAGTCGCAACCGAAGCAATCGCAACAAGAGTCAGTCCAATAGACCGGCGAAAATCACTCTGTTTATAAAAGTCCTTGCATCCACACTCTAAACAAGTTGAGGGTAATTGCTGAATCAAAGTTGAAGGGCCAGGAAGCCCTATAAATTGATCAAGTAAGTGCTGATTTGATTTATTTTGTAAATTTGTCATCTCAGCACTTCCTCATCATTAAAATTAATTACTTTCTTCGAGGGCACTCATGATTTCACTCACGTGACCTTCGACTTTTACAGGCTGCCATACTTTTGCAAGTTTGCCGTCTGTATATAGAAAAGTACTACGCTCAACTCCCATATAAGAATTGCCCATGAAGTTCTTTTGCTTCCAAACACCCAACTTTTTGCTGAGTTTTTGTTCAGAATCTGAAAGTAAATTGAAGTTTAGTTCATATTTAGAAATAAAATTCTGATGACTTTCTTTTGCATCAGGACTGACACCTACAACAAGAGCACCTTTTTCAGTTAAGCGAGAAAGCTGATCTCTGAAATCACACGCTTCTTTTGTACACCCTGGGGTATCGTCTTTAGGATAAAAATAAAGAACGAGGTGACGATTCTTTTGTGCCAACTCTTGAACGCTTACAGAATTACCTTCAACGTCTTCGATATTTTGTGCAGGAACGGAGCTTCCAATTTCAGGAGTCACTACTTCTGTTGAAGCGTTCTCAACAGCAGCAGGTACAGAAACAACTTTTTTAGCTGCCTTAGGAGCTGGAGCTTTCTTAGCTTTTTTCTTTACAGCCCTTTTCTTTACAACTTTTTTCTTTGTAATTTTCTTTTGAGCAGGTTTCTTTTTCAGAACCTTTTTCTTAGCAACCTTCTTTACTTTCTTTGCGGTTTTTTTAGCTACCTTTTTAGTCGCTTTTTTTGATGATTTTTTCTTTGCCATTATTCTCTCTCCTCTCGTTTTTTCACTTCAATTTTCAAAACTTTTATAGTTAAAGAATTTTTTATCACGGCCTGGCAGGCGAGTCTCTCTTTTGTAAGATAATAAACATTCCCCAAAAGCCTTTTTTCAGGCCCTTGCATTTCCCCAAGAGAGCCCCCCTCTTCTTCCTTTAAAACCTTGATCATGCAATCCGTACAAGAGGGAGTCCCCCCGCAGGTTTGCTGAATTTGAATTCCGGCAGCATAGGCCGCCTGAGTCAGCTTTGTGCCCACTGCTACTTCTATTTTTTGCTCACTTCCATCTTCTAAAACAAAGTGCACAACAACCATCCCCCCCCAACCTAGGGCACCTTTACGGAACCTGTCACTTTTTTGTTAGAATTATGAAAATGTTTCTTGTGGCTCCTAAACTCAAGAGTCTAAACTGAGCCCTGAGGATTCATTCAGTGGGTATTCATAAACTTTTCAATAAAAACCAGACTTTAGTTGTTATTTTCACGGCCTTCTCAGGGTGCATTCTTCACGCTGCTTCTCACACTGCTTCAGAAACAAATCCCTTCCAAACTTCTGCAGCTCAAGAACTCAAAAAAGAGCTCCAAGAACAAAATCTTCTAAAAATCTATTTTTCAGGAAACCTTGCCGGGTCAAAAGAAAGTTGCGGATGCGCCCTTAACCCTAAAGGCGGCTTTGAAAGACGTTATAATTTTCTAAAAAAAGAGGGTCTCTTAGAAAAGCAACGACCCGAAAATACCCTTGTCCTGGATTTTGGAAATCTTTTATTTAAAAACGAAAACATCACACAATTCGAAAAAAAACCTGCTCTCCAAAATGCAGAGAAGATGATCCAAGCTTCAAACTTTTTTCAATATGACGCACTCAATTTTGGGAATTTAGACCGAAGCCTTTCACAAGACGACCTCCAAAAAATCTTAGGAAGTTCTCACTTTCCGTGGCTAGCGACCAACGTTTTTCCCTCTAGTCGCTTTGGAGCAACTTTTAAAAGACGCCTCTCTCTCAAGCTCAAAAATTCAGACGTTTTATTAATGGGCCTTAGCTCAATTTCCGAGGGAGACACCATTCAAGGTTGGAGATCTGAAGATCCACATAGCGTTTTATTAACTGAGCTCAAAAATACTCCTGCAACAACTTTACCCATTGTTCTCTCAGATCTAGATGTCAACGAACTCATGAAGATTGCAGCGGATATTAAACGCCCTATTATTTTTTTAGGCTCGCCTGAAATGGGCGGTTGGGATCGCCCCCTTGAAATAGGACAAGCACTTCTTCTTCACCTCAGACATCAAGGCCAAGATTGGGGCGTTCTTAAAGTTCCTACAAAATGGGACAATAAACAAGGATGGTACAATCCAAGCGAAACAGAAATACTTGCAAAACGCTGGAATGATCTAACAGAGGAAAACCTTAAACTGCGCGAACTAGCGAGCTCATCTGAAAAAAGCATTGAAATAAAAAACCTTGAAAATAAAGCCCAAGAATTAAAAGCTCTTGCCCCCTCAGCCCAAAAAGATATTCCCTTTTCCTTTGAAACAGTAGAAATGAATTCTTCTTTTCAGGGAATAAACAAAGTCAGCAAATACATGAAATAATTTTTTAGTAAGATTTAGGCTTCAAGATTTTTTTCCAATCTTCCAAGGAGTGCCTTGGAGGTTCAGCCCCCCAAGATCGCGGAAGATAATTTTTAAGAGTTTTTTCAATATCAAAAAACAAAGTACTTTTTTCTAAAGGATGATGAAGGATTTCCGCTCCTAAGAGAGCTCCTGAAATTTCAAGCGCTGTTTTTTTGGAATAAAGATACTTTCGACATCCCGTCAGCAAAGCTTCTTCAATCTCGGTAGAACTCCAATCGTAGCGAAGTAAGAATTCGCGAGCAATTGAAACAAAAGCCTTCATTCGAATCATTCCATTTTCATAGGCAACGGCTGCCGCTTGCATCGTGTTTTCGGTTGCATAGAAAAAAGGAGCATAAGAACCAAAAACAGTAGGGGCTAAATTTAAATCTAAATTGATAAATGCCGCCAATATCGGATGCGAAGGTGTTTTTTCAAATTGACGTGACAGCCACGCAACATGAATCGCTTCTTGACGATAAACTCCAAGATGTAACAAAAGCTCATAAAGAGCTTTTCCACTCAATTGTCCGCTACTCACTAACGAAAAAATTGTGAAGACAATCGCATCGCTTTCACTGTCGTCCCCAAATAAAACAAGTCGCGCAGTTTTGGGTAAAAAATACCATAAGCTTAAGAGAGCGCCGAGTTTGTATCCCAATTGTTCTTTTAATTTTTTAAACTCGCCACTTCGAACATGTCTTAATTGATCCTTGAGAATCAATCCTTCATGTTCAATTCCATCAAACTCCATTTTTGATCTGAGGGTGGCGCCTATTTGGGGAGGAGAAGCAGACAAAAAGAAAAGAGGAGACTTTTGCGGATCATCCGTAGCTCCTCGACGTAACGCTCTTAAGAGAAGAGAAAATCCTGGAACATTACTCTTTCGCTCAGGCCTTTCAAAAGCTGTTTTAAGCAGACCTCCGATCGAGTGAATTTCTGTGTTGAGATAAGTACGATCAATATCTGAAACGATAACTACACCAGAATAATTTTTAGGGATACGATAAACAGAATCCGGAATTTCAATACCTGGAATCTTATGAGGCATCCTAAG
>JBAXJW010000160.1:0-3944 GCA_037137635.1 bacterium
GATGGAGGATCTCATACGGCTGCTGCTTTTCTTGAGAAATTTGTTGAAGGTGCGTATCCATGGCTTCACTTAGACATCTGCTCTTATTCCATGTTTACAAAATGGAAAGGCGCACACTGTCCACCCGAAGCTAACTGTGGATTACCTTTTTTAGCTCTTGCTGAATTTGCGAAAAATTTTTGCGGGCGAAAAGCGAAGAAGTAAGCAAAGGATTTTTAGATTTTATTTTTAAATTCTAAAAAGCGGCGATCATCCACTCAACCGATTCAGGAGCATTTCGTTTTGTATATTCAAATTCCCATTGTGATTGGAATAACAAAACGGGATGCTCGTGCGAGTCGCGCAGCAATGTTGTTCTAAAATCGATTTCCTCAAGCTTGATCTTAGGATCACTACTATTTAACCAACGAGCAAGCTGATAAGGCAAGCGTTCAATCTTTGTCTCCACTCCGTATTCGTCTTTTAATCTAAATTGTAAAACGTCAAACTGGAGTGAACCAACCACACCCAAAACTGGATCTTGCATCCCTACTCTTGGATTTACAAAAATTTGTACCAAGCCTTCCTCTGAAAGCTCTTGAATTCCTTTTTGCAACTGTTTGCGCTTCAATGGATCTCTAATTGATAAACGCGCAAAACACTCCGGAGAAAACTGAGGAATCCCCTTGAAGCTCAGCTTCGCTTTGCTGACGTGAAGGGTATCACCAATCTTAAAATGTCCGGGATCATAAACACCCAAGATGTCACCTGCATAAGCCGTATCAACCGTCTCGCGCTCTTGACCCCAGAATTGTTTACTGTGAGCAAGTCGAACTGTTTTATCAAGTCGACTGTGCTTCACGTCCATGTCTCGCTCGAACTTTCCGGATACGATTCTCAAAAAAGCCAAACGATCGCGATGCGCCTTATCCATGTTGGCTTGAATTTTAAAAACAAAAGCGGAGAAAAAATCATCCGTAGGAACTACCGCCGCAGGAACTGCTTCTTTGCCCTGAGGCTCTGGAGAATATTCCTTAAACTTTTCGAGCAATGTGGGAACTCCGAAGTTTGATCGCGCACTTCCAAAAAGGACAGGAGTCACCTTACAATCAAAATAATTTTCTTTTGTAGGAATTCCCAAAGCTCCATCTAAAAGCTCAAGTTCATCTTTTAATTTTTGAAGTTCATCTTCTTCCAAATATTCTCTGAGAGCTGGATCATCAGGCTCAACCGCCAGGCGCTCAATCGTTGCCTTCTGTCCCACTTTTTCGGAACTTGTATAGAGATGAAATTCTCTTGTAACACGATCGTAAACACCCTTGAAACGATCTCCCATTCCCACGGGCCACGTCAAAGGCAGAGCTTCAATTCCCAAAACTTCTTCAATTTGTTTGATCAAATCAAAAGGATCCAACGCTTCCCGATCCATTTTGTTGATAAAAGTGAGAATTGGAAGGCCACGCAATTTACAAACTTCAAAAAGTTTTTTGGTTTGCTCTTCCACACCTTTGGCAGCATCCATAATCATGAGCGCCGTATCCACAGCCATCAACGTTCGATAAGTGTCTTCACTAAAATCTTTGTGGCCTGGAGTATCGAGAAGATTCAACTTCAAGCCTTCATATTCAAATTGCAAAACGCTGGAGCTGACAGAAATTCCACGCTCTTGTTCCAACTGCATCCAGTCGCTCACTGTTTTACGGCGATTGGCTTTTGCTTTGACTTCACCCGCTACGCGAATTTGTCCGCAATAAAGCAGGAGTTTTTCGGTAAGCGTAGTTTTACCGGCGTCGGGGTGAGAGATAATTGCAAAAGTTCGGCGTCGTTTGATCTCGGCCGCTGTAATGGGATCCATAAGTGAAGTCTGTGCAGTCTACAACAGACCATCACGTCTGAACAAGGCATCTGGATCGGGTTTTCGACCACGAAAGCGCTCGTACAAGACATCAGGATCTTCGGTATTTCCGCGACTTAAAATTTCTTGGCGAAATTTGTCGGCAATTTCTCGGTTATAAATGCCTTTTTCCTCAAAGTACTCAAAGGCATCGGCATCCAAAACCTCAGCCCATTTGTAAGAGTAGTACCCGGCAGAATAACCACCCCCAAAGATGTGAGAGAAACTTGGAGAAAGACTTGTCCCAGGAATTTTCTCCATCGTCTGATAAGGCTTGAGAGTTAAAGTCTCAAAGGCTTCCACATCTGTGTGATCATCCAACTTGAGAGCTGGATTGGTAGAAAGCGGCCCATCATGGTGCCAAGCCATATCTAAAAGAGCTAACTGAGCTTGTCTCAAAGAAGCACTGGCCGCCAAAAACTTTTTGGAAGCCTTAATTTTTTCAATCAATTCGTTGGGTAAAGAAGCTCCTGTCTCAAAATGAGATGCCACAAGATTTAAGCCCTCTTCGTTATTCACCCAGTTTTCCATGATCTGAGAAGGAAGCTCCACAAAATCCCACCAAACATTTGTTCCCGCAAGACCTCTGACTTCACAATTCGACAACAACTCATGAGAAGCATGACCAAATTCGTGAAAAAGAGTGTTCACTTCATCGAAGCTCAAAAGAGAAGGCTTCGTCGCTGTTGGTTTTGTAAAGTTACAAACATTGACCACATGCGGACGTAATTTTTTACCTCCCACAGAACCCTGCCCACGAAAATAAGTCATCCATGCGCCAGGCCTTTTTTTCTCACGAGGGAAAAGATCCAAGTAAAATAACCCGAGATAAGAACCATCCGAATCTTTGACTTCGTAAACTCTGTTTTCAGGATGATACTTAGGAATATCCATTCGCTCCGCAAAAGTAATTCCAAAAAGACGAGTCGCATGATCGAAAAGTCCTTGAATCACCTTTTCCATAGGAAAATAAGGCCTCAACTCTTCTTCATCAAAGTTCAAAACTTTCTTCTTTAATTTCTCAGCATAAAAAGCAGAATCCCAAGGTTTAAATTCTTCCTTAAATCCTTCTGCTTTTGCCAAGTCTTTGAGTTCTGCAAGTTCTTTCTCTGCTTTAGCTTTTGAAACAGTCACAACACGCAAAAGAAATTCCTTAACTGTTTCAGGAGTTTTAGCCATTCGTCCTTTCAAAACGTAATCCGCGTGACTCTTAAACCCTAATAACAACGCTCGTTGATGTTTGAGATTTGTAATTCGAATGCAGTTGGCTTTGTTATCAAACTCACCCTTCATGCAACGAGTAGCATAAGCTCTCCACATTTTTTCTCTGAGCTCTCGCTTTTCAACATAAGTCACAAAGGGAATGTATGTCGGCGCATCGAGAGTCAACAAAAAGCCCTTGATATTCTTCGCTTCTGCTTTTTGTTTGGCTTCTTCAATATTACGCTCAGGCAATCCCTTTAGATCAGCTTCATTTTCAACAACAAGTTGGAATGCAGCTGTATCTTTGATCAAATTCTCTTGAAACTTTAAAGACAAAAGACCTAATTCTTCATCGATTTTTTTGAGGATTTCTTTTTTATCTTCAGGAAGGTTCACTCCGTTACGAACAAAGGATCGATAAACTTCGTTATTAAAACGACTCCATTCTTTGGAGTCTGTTTTTTTTATTTCGATTCGACACTGCTCAATTTTTTTAAAAATTTCAGTATCTAAAGCCACTTCATTTCCAAACTTGGAGAGTTCTGGTTGAATTTCCTGAGCATAAGCTTGCATCTCAGGGGTACCGTCGGACCCAAGCAAATTAAAAAAAACTGAACTTGCCTCACTTAACTCAAGATCCATTTCTGAATATGCCCTTAGAAACTGAACAGGATCCTGTATTGAGGGTTGGCTTTTTAATTTTGCAAAACGTTCTCGGGCAATCTTTAAGCCCTCTTGAAAGTTCTTTTTATATTCGTCGAGGTTAACGGTCGAAAAGTCGATGGCTCCATCAAAACTTACCTTTTTCATGCTCATGGTGCTTTTAATGATAGCACAGCCATTGCCCTGTAGCCGATAAAGCCCCTCC
>JBAXJW010000161.1:0-3943 GCA_037137635.1 bacterium
AAATAACTTCTTATTTTAATCCCAATTTACAATATTTTGAAATTTTTACCTGAAAAACTTTGATAACGTTTGCTGCGTTTGATTTTTAAATTTCATCACTTGCAGTATGGGGCCCCTCAATTGATGGAGCTGTGTCGACAATCAGATGGCGGTATTGAAGTCATATAGTCCAGTGATTTTTTGATGCGAGGTTACTTCGTTTAGTGATTCGGTCAAAGCTTGGCGCTAAGGAATGGGCTTTTGCTCGATTGTTATGCGCCTACTGTGGTTGGCAATGAAGATGAAGCTTCATTGTCTCGTTGAAGTTCTTTAAGCATAAAGATTTTTTTTGGAGATTATTTGTTTAGGATTCGATTTTATTTTTCTATTGGCAGTACTAATTGAAAATGGAGCGATTTATCGTGATCCAGTATTTCCAAGGGGTTACAAAAACGTATTTTTGGTACCGAGGTTAAGTGCATAAGTTGACTAGTCTCGCTTAGAAGCCCGTATTTGGGTCTTTTTTTGATGAAAAGTTCATGAGATTAACGACTTTTTGATCATTGTTGAGATTGGAGGGTATAGAACCGAGGCCCTCTGTAACGCCGGCAACATCAACACCAGCTAACCTAGTGTAAATCTCCATTGTTTTAAGGGTTTTCCATCCGCCGATTTTCATCACCTTAACGCTTGGTACTCCCATCTCTAAAAGGTGGGTAGCAAAGCATGCACGCAGAGCATGAAATCTAACTGATGGGATTCCAATTTCGTTGCAGAAGTTGCGAAGGACTTGGGCTTGTTCTCCTGCGCCTTTCCATTCTTTAACGGAGGGCAGTATGAATTTTCCAAGTTCGTCATTCCCGAAGTCCTGAGCCATTAAATCCAGAAGAAACCAATATAGGTCTTTAGAAACAGGTATAGTCCGCCAATATTTGGCTTTGGTGGATTTATACTTTCTCTCTTTAGGATTCCAACTACGCTCTACGGTAATTGTTCCAAAACTCCGCTTCTCAGGAGGAAGTTTCATCTGCTCTCTGGCAATTTCAATTGGTACTAGAGAACAGGATTCTGCTCTCAGAGCAAGAAGTTCACCAGATCTGCATCCAGTATAAAGAGCCATGACCCAAATAGGAAACCATGGATGATTTCTGCTGGAAGCTTCGTTTAGTAAAATCTTAACTTGTTCTCTCGTTAGGATTTCAGGTTTTTTTTCTTCTGGTTTACCTTCGATTTCTACTTCGCGAGTAGGGCTCGCTGTAACGTCTTTGATAACTCGCTCTTCAATACCCCATTTAAAGATAACGTTAATGGAATGTTTAACTTTGCGAATAGTTCCATAAGACGCTCCTTCATTATTAAGTCGACGGTAAAGTGCTCTTACGTCTCCACGAGTTATCTCAGAGACGGGTTTCTTAACCCAGTCCTGAGTAAGAGCGAGCGTTCTTCTCGCTACACCGCGGATATGATGATAGGAAAACTTTTGGTTTTGTACGTCTAAGTGGAAGTCTTCCCACTTATCGACAAGTTCAAACCAAGTTATTCCTCTGCCTTCTAGTTTTGCAACTTTGGTCATTAAGTCTTTAATTATTTGTTTCTCAACTGCTACGGCTGAGTTCATTGAAGTGATCCTGTTTCGCTTCATGTCCAAGAGAGTTCTTCTCTGGGCACGAATGCTTGGATCAATTTTGCTTGTAACTTGATGGTAAACTACATAGTAAGTTTTCCCATCTTCAATAAAAGTATTTATCGACATGTTGACTCCTTTCTAAAGTGAATCCCCACGATCGATAGCTCGTTGTAGCTCGTAACGTTTAAAGTAAAGCCGACCGTTAAATTTGCGACGTTTAAGAGCGCCTCTGTAGACCATCATATAGATAGCGTTTTTAGAGGGGGATCTGTTAGGTCGAAATTTACGCAAGTAAATTGCAGCTTCTAAAGCTGTAAGCCATTCTTGTGCCTTGTCAAAGAACAAATCTTCGTGAGAATTATTCCCACGATCTAACTTATCTAAAGATAGCAAAGAGGTGCTATTACCGCTAGATGCTATTTTTGGCATTTCTAAATTATTTTCCATATTGCGTTATCCTTTGTACTTATTTGTGAGTACATATATATGTTATGTTCCATGTTAGCAGGATGAGGAGGGGTTGTTGTGGTAAAGCCGAAGTTAAGTCGATTGGATAGGTTTAAGGTAGAGATTTGTTGTCTTTTTATTGAGTACAAGAAGAAGCAAAAATTACCAACACAGCAATTTTTAGCGGATAAGTTGAAGCTGCATAAGTATTGGATGAGCCAGATAATGCAGAAGAAGGTTAAGAAGTTATCGATAGACAAGCTATTAACGCTTCTGTGGAAAATCGAGCCCGAAATGTATCCCGTTCTAAAAAAAATAAGCAAAGCGAAAAAAAAGAAAAACAAAAACTGAAAGTTTTTAACCTTCTTTGTCTTAACCCAGATACCCCCGAACCCGATAAAATCACCATCGGCCTGACCTCTCTCTACCGGTGTATGAAATACAACATGTGCAACATGTAGGGAGGGAGAGGTCAGGCCGATGAAAAGTGATTTTGAGGGTTCGGGGGTAGAACAAGTGCTTGAATTGTAAGATAAAATTCTCATGTATGGCAATCACCTATCCACTTACTCTGCTGGAGACTGGTTCCTGAATTGAGAGTTTCGTCTTTCGACATTGTAAGTGCGCATAAGTAGTGCAGCCCAATCGCTGATTTTGACATTGGATCCTTCTAAGTTGAATGCTTCGGGTAAGAGGCCTGAGTCTTCTGGTTTTTGATTTTGAAACAGTAAAAAGTTTTGGCCGTAGTGTTTAATTCTCATATTTTGCATGAGAACTTTTGAGCTAAAAACTTTTCGAATTGTTTCTATGATGTTGGAAGCAGTGGATATGTACACTATGCCATCAAGCAGACTCTGGCTTGAGAAGAATTGAAGTTTGTCCATGATTCGTTTTTTTGACTTCAAGGATTCTTCAATTTCAAAAGCAATAAAACATTCACCATACTCACGCGAACGATCTACAAAATGCAACAACACATCAGGGTAGACTCTCCTCTCGGACGAAAGACAGGGAAAGACTTTTTCGGATATTTTGTATTTATCGAGCTCATAATCTCTGTAGATTTTTGCATTTGGAAACATTGTCTTGAGTGAGTGATGGACGCGTGCGCAGCGCTGTTCGTGAGGAAGTTCAATGTGTCTTACGCAAACGGTATTGAGTTCATTGATGTTACATTTGAGAAGGTCGCTAATGATGATTCTTCTGTCTAAGCGTGGGTCTAGATAGAAATAGTTGCCATAATCTTGTTCTTGTCTAAAGGAGATTTTCTGAACAAGACCTAAATTGTATAGAGTTTTAAGTGAGAATCTTACTTTAGTCTTACAATCAATTTTCAAAATAAAACATAAGGATCGAGTGGAAAGAGGCCCATAGGTCTTGAGGGCGAGAAGTATTTCGCGACCTATTTTTAGTTGCTTTAAACTTTTTTCAAACTGGGGTTTGTCACTATTGGTTTTGAGCATTGCTTTGAGTGAGTGAGGTACTCGTTTGCAATGGTGCTGGTGAGCGGATGCACCAACAACTATTTCTTTGTAATTCATTTATCTCTCCTAAGAGTCTTAAGAGCGGGAAAGGAGATAAAGCAGTTTGGTTGAGCAGGGACAGTAGTAGGGGACCAACAACGGTCCCGGTAAAGGGATTTTTTAAATAGATTGTCCTAAAAAGGAGGGTAATTTGTTTTCTTAGGTCTCCTCTCTTGTGTGTCTGATTTCAGGATCCTTAGGTATGGGTATAAGTAAGTGGAAGTGGTTAAAGTTGGGCATCGTGACTCCTCTGCGCACAAAAGGCGCATTCTTTTGCCAAAAAATATAAACGCATATCTTTTAGCAGTTATTTGATCCGAAAAATTTTCTTGAGAAAGGAGGCAATCGTGCTATTGTAAGCAGTGCC
>JBAXJW010000162.1:0-3921 GCA_037137635.1 bacterium
GACGTGATGTCTACGAAAGTGAAGTGCAAGAATGTGTTGCGATTCAATCTGCACTTTTAAAAGCGGCTGTATCAGCTCTCAAAGATTCAGGAATTCTCGTTTATAGTACGTGTACATATAATCTTTCTGAAAACGAAGAAGTCGTGCGACGTTTTTTAAAAAATTATCCAGATTTTTCTTTGATCAAAGAAGAGCGACGATGGCCTCACTTGCATGGAACGGCGGGCGGATATTGGGCCGTTCTTCAAAAAAAGGGCGTATCTTCAATTGATCAAGTGGGGATTGGATTTCGACAAGATTGTTTGCGACATAGCTTAAGTGATTCAAAGGGAGATCCTGACTTGTTTGCGCATGCCATGAATCGTAGGCTGACGACGGCTACGGGATCTTTTGTGGAATCCACTCAGGCTGAAAATTTATTAAAAGAAACAATGGAGCCTCTGCAAGATTGGATCTTGATGGATGAGAAGTATGCGGATGCTTATTTGTCGGGTGAGGCCCTCTCGAATCCTGAGAGAAAGCGTGGACTTTTTTGTATTTTGTGGAAAGAAAAGTGGCCGCTCGGTCCTGCTAAAGGTGTTGAATCACGTTTTAATAACCTTCTTCCTCTCGAAAGTCGCCGTCGAGGTTAGGGGTGTTTCCAAAGTTCTTTAAGTTATGAGCGGTCTCTGCTAAGTTTAGCCCGTCATGGACTTTCCTTGTTATTTAGTAGCTCTTCCTCAAATGCAGGATGAGTTTTTTTCTCAAGCAGTTGTGCTTCTTTCTCAGCAAGATGATCAAGGTGCTTTTGGAATCGTTATCAATAAGCCCATTGAAGTTGAGGGCAACGATGGAAATCATCAAGTCGTGGCTGAATTACGTGATGCTCATTCAGAAAAGGTTTATGAAATCAAAGATAACCTTTTCAAGGGTGGGCCAGCTGAAGATCAATCTATTTTTGTCATTCACGAAGATGAAAACTTAGTCGAAGGCGGAACTCGTCTAGGCGAGCATCTTTTTTTGTCGACGAATCCAACAGTTTTGCAATCTCTTTTAGAAATGGGTCAAAGTGGACCCAAGAGAAGATATTTTTTGGGATGTTCCGCCTGGTCCAAGGGTCAGCTTGAATCAGAAATTCGAGCGGGATCTTGGGTGCTTTTGCCCTTTCAAGAAAAATTTATTTTAGATGAAGTCGATAAACAATCGAGTGAGCCTTGGACAACTCGTTTGTGGCGCAAGGTTTTGTTGAGTGGTGGATTGGATCCTCTCACTCTTGTTTCTCAAGGTAAAAGCGATAGCGGCTACAACTAATTTTAACTCTTAAATAATTTAATCGCTTTGTCTTTTTGTTCCGCGTGAATCACTATTGGATGGGGGTATGTTTTTCCTAACTCGATTCCATATGCAGATAGCTCAAGAGGTGTTGCTGTCCAAGGAGCGTGAAGATATTTGAGAGGAATTTTTTTGAGTTCAGGGAGTTCTGCTTTTAAAAAAACTCCTTCTGGGTCAAAACGCTCTGATTGAAGAACGGGATTAAAAATTCGAAAATACGGTTGAGCATCGCAGCCCACAGAAGCGGCCCATTGCCAGCCTCCGTTGTTCGAAGCTAAATCAAAATCGAGTAAGTGGTCTGCGAAATATTTCTCTCCCCACTTCCACGAACACAAAAGATCTTTTGTCAGAAAAGAAGCGACAATCATTCTTAATCGATTGTGCATCCATCCTGTTTTATTGAAATGTCTCATGGCTGCGTCCACGATGGGATAGCCAGTCTGTCCTTCGCACCAGGCTTTGAAATCTTTTTGAGTTCCAGGCCATTTAATTGAATTACATTTTTCTTGAAAACAATTTTCGGGAAGTGAAGGGTAAGCGGATAAAAGCATCTGGTAAAATTCGCGCCAGATCAGTTCGTTTTGCCACGTAAGAGCCCCAGCGTTTTGGAGTCCCCAGGTTTCGCGAAAGAGTTCACGCACGTTGATGGTGCCAAAACGTAAGTGAGTTGAAAGATGAGAGGTGCCTTGAGTGAGAGCAGGAAAGTCTCTTTCGTCTTTGTAGTTTTTTACGCTTACCAAGAACTCTTGAGCAAGCTTATGCGCGTTTTTGCTTCCGCCTTTGATCCAGTTTTTTGTTTCTTTAAAGCCAACGCTTTCAAGTTCAAGTTTTTGAGGAAATTCCTGAAGATTTTTTGCAGGAATTAAATTCTTCAGGCGTACGCGAGCTTCTTCGACATTTTGTTTGGTAACTTTTGCGCGCCAGGTTTTGGAGTAGGGAGTGAAGACTTTGAAATAGTCTCCCGAAAGGTTTTTAACTTCATCGGCTTCAAAGATAACTTGGTCTTTTAAGGAAAAGAATTTTTTACCAGCTTTTTTGAGTGTTTCTTCAATAAGAATATCTCGTTTTTTTGCGTAGGGCTCGTAGTCGCGATTTGTGAAAACAGCATCGATGTTGAGTTTTTGTGCGAGTTGAGGAATTTCTTGAGTGGGGTCGCCATGAAGGACAATAAGTTGAGAGCCTTTTGCTCTGAGTTGAGAATCAACTTCAACAAGTGATTCGTAGATAAAAGTCAAGCGGCGATCTTCTTTGTTCGAAATTTTTTTTAATATGTTCGAATCAAAGACAAAGACGACGGCGGTTTCTTCACTTTCCTGTTCGGCGGCAGACCAGGCGCGGTGATCATGTGTTCTGAGGTCTCGTCTGATCCAAACGAGACTGCGTTTAAATGGGTTCATTCTTTTACCTTTTGTCTTGTACACAATATCGCACGAAGGCTTGATCCTGTCATAGCTTTTGCTAATCTTTCTCATCGAATGAACTTACAGCATTGGCTTGAAAAAAAAGGCTTTCAACTTGGAATTAAATCTATCGAGGCTGTTGTTGCTCTCGCCGCAGAAGGAGCAACTGTTCCCTTTATTGCGCGTTATCGAAAAGAACAAACAGGTAACTTAGATGAAGTTGAGATTCGTGGAGTTCTAGAAACAAGCGAGGAGTGGTCTGAGTTTGTGAAGCGCAAGGCTTTCGTGTTGGAACAGGCTCAAAAAGCGGGAAAGTTGGATGCAACTTTAAAAGCATTGATTGATTCTTGTGATGATGCGCTTGTTTTGGAAGATATATATGCGCCCTTCAAGCCTAAGAAAAAAAGCAAAGCAACAGCGGCTCGCGATGCGGGTTTGGAGCCTCTTGCTCTTTGGGTATGGGATACAGCTCAAGGTGTGACAAAGTGGGAAGAAGGCCAAAGTCTTCTTGTGTGGGCGTACACTTATCGTAATGAAAAATTTGGAATTGAGAGTGCTGAAAAAGCAATCGAAGGTGCTCGTGATATATTGATCGAAAAAATCTCAGAAGATGTCGAACTTCGTCAGTTTGTGCGAGATCATTTTTTTAATCATGGATTTTTACGCTCAGAAAAAGGTAAGAAAGCAGCGCCTCATAGCAAGTTTGAGCCTTATTTTAATTTTGCAGAAGCGATTAAATCTTTAAGTAATTTTCAAAGTTCACACCGTTACCTAGCTGTGAGACGTGGTTGGGGTGATGACGAGTTAGTCGTCAAGTTTGGCGCTAAGCTTGCTATGGAAGATGAAGCTTTTTACGCAAGTATGTTCAATAAATATCTGAGCAAATGTGTTTTGAAAGCGGAAGCACCTGGTGCGAATCTTTTGAAAGATTGTTGTGAAATGGCCCTCAAAGCTCATGTCATTCCTTCTATTGAGAATGAAGTTCATAAAGAACTTAAGAGAATCGCTGATGAAGCGGCTATTAATGTTTTTGGAGAAAACGTTCGAGAGATTCTTTTGGCTTCACCTTTTGGATCAAAATCTGTCATGGGTGTGGATCCAGGTTTGCGTACGGGTTGTAAGGTTGCGATTGTTGATGAAACAGGTCGCTTTCTTGACAATACAGTGATCCATATTCATTCGACGAGTGAGCAAGAAAAAGCCACAAGAA
>JBAXJW010000163.1:0-3919 GCA_037137635.1 bacterium
GAATCAGAGCATTTTAAAAATGCAACAGATCCTTCAATACCCCAATTTTTTGAAAAAGATTTATTCACGGTATTTGCTGAAAGAATTTTGACCTCAATGCGAGGCTGAGACTTTAAGTGTTCGTTTACAAAAACAATTTTAACCGTGGGCCACAGAAAAAAAGCTCGGACCCGATTACAAAATTCTTTTGCAGACCAAGTATTTGAAAAAACCGCCTCTTCCTTTGTGATCTTAGGAGCCAGGGTTACAAGCGCTTTGTCTTGTTTTTGTGAACAAAGAGCTGAAAAGTCAGATTTTAAAAAATCACTCAAAAGCTCTCCGCCCAAAAGAGATAATTTTTGAAACATCACCTGAGCATTGTCGTCAATTTGCGGGACATAACGCTTCTCAAGAAGGACATCCCCAGCATCAAGAGCTGCTACCATTTTTTGCAAAGAAACACCTGTTTCTTTATCGCCGGCCTCTAAAGATCTTTGAACGGGAGCCGCCCCTCTCCATCGAGGAAGCAAGCTTGCATGCACGTTTACCGCAGCAATTGTTGGCATATCCAAAAAAGTTTGAGGGAAAATATTTCCGTAAGCCACAACTACAAAATAATCAGCTAATTTTTCTTGAAGAAACTCAACAAGAGCCAAACCCTCTTCATCAAGCTTACGCAAAGATCGAGGTGCAAAAACTTTTAAGTTTTTCTTAAGAGCCCATTCTTTTACAGGTGTTGGCAAAAGCTCATGTCCGCGACCCTTAGGCTTATCGGGCTGTGTCACAACTGCTAGAACTTCAGAATTCTCAAAGCATGCTTCTAAAGAAGGAATAGAAAAATCAGGAGTCCCCCAAAAAACAACCTTTTTCTTCACTTACTCACCTTTTGAATCACGATCTTTTTCGAGTTGCATTTTGTTAAACTTCTCAATCAACGTTCTTCTCTTGAAAGCACTTAAATGATCAAAAAACATCACTCCATTTAGATGATCAAGCTCATGCTGAAAAGCAATCGCATTTAAACCACTCAATTCTTTTTCAAAGCTCTTACCTGTGACATCTTGATAACGAACAACAATCGTCTCTGATCTTTCTACAAGTCCATAAACCTGTGGGATCGACAAACAACCCTCTTCGTATTCAATACTTCCTTCAACTGAAATAATTTCAGGGTTTATATACGCGATAGGATTTTTATCGACTTTTTTTGACTCTTCTGTGCGCTCACGCCACTCAGTATCTAAAATAAAAACTCTCTTGAGCTCTCCAACTTGATTTGCAGCCAAGCCGATTCCTTTGTACATGTACATTGTTTCAGACATGTCTTCGACAAATTGAGCAAGAGTGTTACTAAATTCAGAAACTGCCAGAGCTTTTTGCCTCAAAACAGAATCTGGATAGATGAGAACCTTTAAAACTTTTGCCATCTTCAAATTCTCTATCGAATGGGAGACCCAACACGCGAAAGACGCCCAGAATCTCTGAACATTCTAAACATTCCCGGAAGCATATCCTTGAAGGCTGCAATAATAGGAGGCCCCGATGTGTAGGGGTTTATATCTCCAGGAGGAGGAGAGAACCAGATAAATAAGACTCTTCCTTTTACAAGGGAGCGATCTACAAATCCAAAAATTCTTCCGTCAGAGGAATTGTCTCGATTATCACCCATTACAAAATATTTATTCTCGGGAACAACTGTCGGGCAAACTTCATTTACAAGATATCCCGACATTTCATTCATCAAATGTCCCTCGGAATCTTTCTCTCCAACATTTATACAAGATTTGTTCCGAGCTTGTTTAAAATATTCGATGCCTTCTTCAAGAGAATCAAATTGCGTCGGAGGAATTCGGTGTACCCAGTGAGCACTTTCTCGAGCGCCTGGAATTTCTTCACGCAAGAGCTGATTGCGATCCTCTAAAACAAAGCCTTTTATATTTTCTTTTGCATCAGCATTTGTCACATTCGTTTGCACGTAGGCTTTTCCGTTTACGATGGGAACTCCGCCTCGAACTTCAATTGAATCACCAGGAATTCCTATGACTCTTTTGACAAAAAACTTTCCTGCATCACGCGAATCTTGAATTGGATAATCAAAGACAACCACGTCTCCTCTTTGAGGGTCAGAAACTTTTACAAGAGAAATGTTTGTTAATGGAATTTTAAAATCATAGGCTCCACGAGCCACAAAGACATGATCTCCAACCAATAAAGTAGGCACCATGATTTCAGAAGGAATCACATAGGGCTCTAAAATGTAGACCCTTAAAAAGACAATAAAAAGTAAAGTCCAAATGATTCCAATCAACTCATATTTCCAGTTATTCAGAGCTGAACTTGGAGCTCCATTGCCTTTTTTTGCCATATACAATAGTTAAAGCCGAAAACATGACAAGAGTCACCCATTTCGTGATTTTGACGAAGCTGCTAACCTAGAAAGCAGTGGGAACTCTGGGTCGTTATATTTTAAAAGAAATTTTAAAGACCTTCATTCCACTTTGGATTGGCCTCGCCTTTTTTCCAATGCTTGCGGAGTGGCTCGCCACTGCTTTTAATCTAAACGGATCTGCAAGCGAAAGCGTTCTTGCATACGCCTATAAAATTCCTTTTTATCTACAACTTGTTTTTCCTGTTGCTTTAGTTGTGGCGACAGTTGTGGTTTTTCGAACGATGAATCGGAATCGTGAAATCGTTGCTCTTGAATCACTTGGAATAAGCTATCGCGATTTACTTCCACCTCTTGTGATGACCGTTATTTTTGCAGGAATTCCCTTTATCTTGATCTCTACAGAAATAGCACCCAAGGGAATGAGAGCACATTATACAAAATTCAGTGAACTCAAAGGCAGCTCTCACTCCGACGTTGGCCAAATGAAAAAAGAAAAAATTTGGTATCGAAAAGGCGAAAACATTCTCTACAATGTCGGCTTTTATGATGCGCAAAAAAAAGAATTAATCGATGTATCGCTTTATGAATTCGACAGTGACTTTCAACTCACAAAAATCACATCCGCAAAAAAAGCTCAATGGAATGAAAAAAGCTGGACATTGCTCGATGCAAACATTCTTTACGTGGGAAAAGATATGACCCAAGCCGAGCGAAAAAACGTTCCTCGATTAGAAAATAAAATTCTTGAAAAACCATCAGACCTTGTTCGCTTTGATTTTAATCCTGAAGTCCTAACTCAAGAGGAGCTCTCCGACATTATCAAGCGCTATCGCCAACTGGGTATCAACACGAATGTTTGGGAAACGACCTATTACAGCAGGTTCAGTTACTTGGCACTTGCCCTGATTTTGATGCTGATTGCTTTACCCAAAACTCTTGTTTTTAGACGAACAAATAATCTCGCAAAAGATTTAACTTTCATTACGGTTTTTTGTTTATTTCTGTGGATTGTATATACTCTTTGTCTCAACCTTGGAGCTGAAGGACATGTAGATCCTGCTTTTGCTGCTTGGGCGCCTGTCGTGGGGTTGTTTATTTATGCGCTTTTAGGAATTGCGAATTTAAAACTTAAGGGTCAGTCGGAATAATTAATTCAGAACAATTTAATTTAATAGTTGAGCCCGGTTGACCCTGCCAAGAGATGTCTTCGATACCGTTGCTTCCTTCCGGACCTGGCGGGGTTTTCAAAAACAAACCCGCAGGGGCCGAGCTCTTTGTTAAGGTAGTCTTCTGTGAATCGCTTGGCAAGTAATGCATTGTGTTAAGGCCTGGTATCAGATTAATATTTTCTATAAAAATCAAAAAGATCACGAAAAGTTTTGCACTCTTTATAAGCGCACTATATAACTCTTTAAGTCCAGAATTGTTCCAGAAGTTGATCTTCACGGAGAGGTGGCAGAGCGGTTGATCGCGCCAGTCTTGAAAACTGGATTATCCGCAAGGGTAACGTGGGTTCGAATCCCACCCTCTCCGCCAGTTTTTATTTTCTTT
>JBAXJW010000164.1:0-3908 GCA_037137635.1 bacterium
GATTAGAAGCTCGCTGTCTGGAGCGACCCGCTCCCAGTCATCAGTCTTAGAGCATACCTTCTTGATGAGTTTGCGCATTTCGCGAATCTCTTCTTCGCCCTCGGCCTGTTTGGGCTTGCCTTGCATGTCCCCGACCCGCAGCGTCAGCATTTCGTACGCCTGGTCTTCGCCTCCCATGATTTCAACAAAATCTTTTGCCTGATCTTCGCTGTCGAAATGCTTGAACATGTGCATACCAACCATAAAACAAATAGACTTTATGTCTTCTTCAGGCATACCAAGATCTTCAAGCATCTCTCGGGCCATCTCTGCACCAATCTTTTCATGGTCGCCGCCCTGACCATCTGGGCCAGTATGAAAATGTGTTCTTCCATCTTCGTCAACCCAAACGGCTTTCAGCTTTCCAATATCATGAAGAAGAGCAGCCCAGCGAAGATTCCTTTTGTCACTGTTCCGTGCAACACGATCAAGCGTCATCAAAAGGTGTGTGAACAATTCTGCCGAAGTCTTTTTGTACTTTTGCCAGAAGCCTTTTGTGTCAGACACTTCGGGAAGCATGAACTGAAGGATCTTCAGCTGTTCAGCAAGACGAATTGCTGCAGCGGGGTTCTCTCCGGACATAACCTCGTTCAGGCAATTGAGGATCTCTTCCTCTTCACACTGAACAATGTTCCTGCCGTAAACCATGATGTCGTGAAGGTCTTCTTCGTCAGGGATGTATTCGTTCCGGGCACGAGCAACAAGAAGAGCAAGAATGTTTTTAACATCAGCATACGGACTAGCCTTGCTGGTTTTAAACGGCTCTCGCATTTTTTCAAAAACAATATCGTAAACAACATTGCGATCACCAGGACATTCATCAAAACAAATCTTATTTAAGTGGTTTATCTTTCCACGGGCAAGAATTCTTTCTCCACTCATAGGGGCATTGAGTCCTGCGGCCCAGTGATTGACCTCCTTGTGAAGATCCGGAGCGACCTCTTCAAGGAGCTCAAAATGATGCTTGTATCCGATGTTTGACAGCGAATCGCCACCATCAAACGGAATTAAGACGATCCAATTCTCTTCATCAGCCATTGTACTACTTATCTTAGCGATCGAGGCAAAAAGAGAGCCGCCCCCTCGAAAGGGGACGGCTCGGGAGGAGAGAGGGGCTCTGCGATGAGAGGGAAGAGCCCCAACTTGGGATGGATGGTGGGGAGAAAATCCCTACGAGCCCATCTCCTTCTGGAGATCTAGCAGGCGCTGAATCTTGCCAGAAGCGTCCGCCGAGGAGCGGGTGGGCTCAAAGCCGCAGGCGCGCTGATAGGCGCCGAACGACTTAAAGTGTTTGATGATGGTTGCCGACGAGGGCCAACAGGCATCCTCGTTGAAGCGCTGAACGAGGATCTCCCTATCCTGGCGCTTGGACTTAAGTGCGCCGTTTGGATAGAAGTGGGCCTGGGTCGGAACCTCGCCATACTTCTTATGGTAAAGACGACCGGCCTCGATTAGGAGGTCCTGTGTCCACTCACCAACGTTAGCTGTCTTATTAGCCATGTTTCTGTCTCCTTTAGATTAGACGAGAAGGGCTTTGCGAAGCCCGTCCATGATGCGGTCGGTCTTCTCACGATCGGCCTTGAGAATCTGAATTGTGTCTGCGGCCTGCACAAGTGTAGCGTGCAGGACGTTGAGGTCAAGGCTGCTCGGTTGAATCTCAGTCTTAGGGGTCACAACCTTGTTGGGCCGATCAACCTTTGAACTCTTACGAGCCGCAATAGCATCGTTGTTGCGACGAGCATACGCGTAATACGCAGCCTGTACCGAAGCGGCCGTAGATTTCTTTGCCTTAGCAACAGCAATGATTGCCTGCTTGAGAGTTACATCGTTGTGCTTCTCTCGATAACTCTTTACCGCCAGGTAGGCGGCCTCCTGCTTGCCGATCTTGGCCTTCATGGTTTCTCCTTTTCCGAAGGTATAATACGATCTAGTTGAACTGTAGCACACATCTTGTGTGATGTGTCAAGCGACAACCTTATTCTTATTCATCATCCGGTTGTGCTCCCTGTAATGAGGATTGCACATGCCCTTGGCGTGGTGAGGGCTATCGCATCCCTCAATGCTACATCCCCTCCTAGTTTTAGGCTCGACAACCCTGTAGTGTCCCACGCTTTCGTACAGGGCAAATGCTTCGGGATCATCATACTCGGGATAGAAATCCATGATTGAACGACTACCTTCGTTTGCAATCATCTTATCCAGCGTATCAAAAGCAATCCTTTCAACTCTGCCCGCTGTGTAATCGCTGATGCGCTTGGGTAGCACGCCACAGCGAGCCGCGAAAGACTCGGCGGTCTCTCTTTCGCAACACTCTCTGATCCAAGGGAGAAGGGGCTCTACGGGTAGGGCTTTCGGGATCTTGTGCATACTCTCTCCTTTGGTTGATGTTCAATCCCCGAGGCACGATTCGAACGTGCGACTTACGGTTTAGAAAACCGTCACTCTATCCTCTGAGTTACTCGGGGGTGCGTTCCCTACATTAGCTTATCTAAGTCCCGCGCTGTAACCTCCATATAGCAACGAGTGCAGATAAACGCACCGTTATGCTCTTGAACAATATTTGTGTGTGGGCACTTGCTAGTGATACCGGTTGATCCAAGGCCCTTGTCCCCTCTGTCAGAAGGGGACAGACGATCAACCCTATCAAGTCCTACCGGTAACGTATCTTGAAAGAGGATCTGGGCAATACGATCACCCTGACTGATTAGCATGCGCTTATCGCCAACCCCACAGAGGATCACTTTTACCTCGCCACGGTAACCGCTATCAATAAGACCAGGACTGTTGAGAACAAAAACCCCGCTCTTTGCTGCCAACCCCGAGCGACTTAGAACAAGAGCGTGCAGTTGCTCCGGGAGATCCAGAGCAACTCCGGTTGACACGGTCAAGACCGCACCGGGCTCAAGGATGCCCGCCTGATCTGAGTACAAATCAAAGGCGGCGTCTGAGGCATGGGCCCTTTCGGGAAGCCGAGCCGTGTTTGTTAGCAGGCTCACGCCAACGCTAGTCTTCGTCATTGTCATTATCCAATTCAATAAAGATGTCAGAATGCAGGTCGTAGAGCTTGCTTGTATTACCCATGCACTCTCTAGCAATACCATCAAGATCGAGGATGCACTGTATGCGGTTGCGCGTATCAATCATTAGAGTGGCAAATGAGCTGAGCATCTGTTTCTTCTGGAGAAGAGAAAGAGGATCGTTCATGTCTTCACAAGACGCGATCGCAACAATTGCCGCCTCAGAGAACGCCTCCGCCATCACAACAGAGATGTCATTCGCAAGGTTCTGATTACCACTGTTAAGCATCGTGTTCTCCATCTCCACAGCATATGTCGGCCTCTTGCCGATACAAGGATAGGCCACCACATTCGTAGCAGCGCCAACAAGAAACGACCGGGTGACGGTCGGATGCACAGCAAAAGGCCGCGTCTTTCATATCAGAGTAGACACGACCACACTCAACGCACCGGTAGCCCGAAACTAGTTTGGCTTTCATGCCCCTTCTCCTTTCCAAGGAGAGGGATCGTAAACGAAAGAAAGCCACTCGTCAATATAAAAAAAGAACTAGTCCGAGGGCTCTTGGCTAAAAAGATATAGCACAGAAAATTCTTCTTCCGGACCAAAGGTCCAGCCCGCCGGAAGCGACAGGTCGATCATCATAACAAGGTCGTCAAAAAGATAGTTTTTATTCTCAGTGGACGAAAACTCCATGCTTCTGTAAACATCAGCATACTCTGCGTGAAGCCTATCCGCCCTTTCGGGAGCAATTAACTGAAGCATGCTTGTCATGCCCACAATAACTTTTTCGATGCTATTGTCTAAATTATAAGATACTCCTTCAAATATCTCTCGTGGATTAATCAAGGAGT
>JBAXJW010000165.1:0-3900 GCA_037137635.1 bacterium
GGGGAATCCTGGAGCCTATTATTCGCCTCCGATGATTATGGGGAATTCAGGCTACGGCGGCTCAGATTTTGGATTTCCAAACAGAAATAATTTTTCTTTTGGAATTAATTACACAAATTCAGGCCTTTAAGATCTAGCCACTCTAAACAATTCTTTTATGCAATAACGAAGCTTGCTCGTTTTTGAAGTTATCGCTAAAAGTATTGCTGTGAAAGTACCAGCTCGCAGCTCTTCGTCTTGGCAGACGCCTTTGTACCAACAGTATTGGAAATTAAAAGATGAAGTGCCTCAAATACTTTTATTTTTTCGTCTAGGAGATTTTTTTGAACTTTTTGGAGAGGACGCTGTTCAGGCCGCTCCCATTTTAGAAGTTCAACTCACGAGTCGCGATCGGAGTGATGAGGGAATTCCCATGTGTGGCATACCTTTTCACGCATGGGAATCTTATGCGGAAAAGATTTTAAGTCGTGGAATTAAAATTGCCATTGCCGATCAGGTAGAAGAAGCGAGTGCGGCTAAAAAACTTGTTGAGCGTAAAATTACTCGAGTTTTAACTCCTGGATTGCCCATTGATCCCCAGAGAATTGAGGCAAAAGAGTTTCATTACTTGTGTGCCTTGTCTCCTCGAAAAAATGATTCTCAAAATTCGAAAAGCGCGATTATTGATCTTTGTTTTTTAGATTTCCTGGGGCGTCGTTTTTATTCCGGCGAAGTGAGTGGGGTAGAGGCTCTCTCTGAAATTTTGAACGTTACTCGACCAAGAGAGCTCATTTATTCAAGTGATTTGGACACCCGTTCAAATGAGTATCTTTTTTTAGAAAAAGAATTTTCTCAAAAAATGTCCGTCTGGAAAAACGGATCGGCAATTTCACTTTTGAGTGATTACCTGGCCTATACTCAGCGTTGGACATTGAAACAAGTAGAGGATTTTCTTCCTCACCAAGAACCTCTCTCTCAATTTTTGGGAGCTCAGTACGAAGCAAGGGTTTCGAATCAAGTCTTAGAGCAGTGGGATATCCTTCCTCATTTAGGACATTTGTTGGATTCTTGCGGATCAGCTGCAGGAACAAGAGAGCTAAAGCGCTTACTCGCACATCCACTTGCCCATGCAGGACATATTCAAGCTCGGCAAGCTTTTGTGAGGGAGCTTCCTGTCGAGGAATTACTTTCTCTCACTAAAAATATTTACGATTTAGAGCGATTAGTAGGCCGAATTTCGATTCGTGCGGCAAAAGCTGTGGAACTTTTGCGTGTACGTGATTCATTGAGAGTTCTTAAATCCCTTGACGAAGTTTTTTCCCGTCCTTGGTCGCAAAGATTAAAAAGATTAAGTGAGCTCGAAGGTTTTTCTCTTTGGGAAGACTGTCGAGAAGTGATCCTTTCGCTTGAGAAAAGATTTTCTGCAACACTTTGCGATGCTCCGGCTGCTGCACCAGACTGTCGTGATTTAATTTGCGAAGGTGTTGATGCGCGTTTTGATGAACTCAAAAACTTGTACAAAAATTTAGAGCAGTGGCTTCAAGAGTTTGAGGAAAAATTAAAAAAAGAAACAAATATCACAAATTTAAAAGTTCGCTTTAATCGGGTGAATGGATTTTATATCGAAGTGAGTAAGTCGCATTTGAGCAAAATCCCAAGTTATTTTGAGCGTCGACAGACCCTGGTGAATGCAGAGCGCTTTACGCATCCTGAACTCAAAGCTCGTGAAGAAGAAATTCTAGGAGCCGAAGATAAACTTGAGCGAAAAGCAAAAGAGATTATCGAAAACTTATCGGATCAATTGAGGTCAGAGGGATTGTTGTTACTTAAGGCTCTTCGTCTTGTCGCGTATGTAGACGCTTTTGCGGGAGCCGAAAGAGCAATTCAAAAATATTCTGCTCATGGAAAATGGGTTTGGCCAAATTTATCTGAAGGTCGTTTTTATTTTTCCATCGAAGAGGGACGGCATCCTTTGATCGAAGTACGTGAACGAAGTTTCGTTTCGAATTCCCTGACTCTTGGGGTAAGCAAAAAAAGATTGTTGCTCCTCACGGGGCCAAATATGGCTGGTAAGTCTACTCTCATGCGTCAGTGCGGAATTATTCTTTTACTCGCTCAAGTCGGATTGCGAGTGCCCGCAGAAAAAGTTGAGATGTCTCCCGCTCGAGGATTTTTTTCTCGCATGGGTGCAAGTGATCGTATCTTGATGGGAGAAAGTACGTTCATGGTTGAGATGCGTGAGATGGCAGGAATTCTTCGTGACGCAGATGAAGATTCTTTCGTTTTGATTGATGAAATTGGTAGAGGCACTTCTACCCGCGATGGATTAGCGCTTGCGAAATCTTTTTTGGAATTTTTTGCAAATGAACGCCCTTCACTTACACTTTTTGCCACTCATTATCACGAGCTTGCTCCCTTCTCTCGGCCCTTTGAAAGTGTGGTGAATGGGTCGATGTCGATACGAGAATGGAAGGGTGATTTAGTTTTTTTAAGGAAACTTGTCTATGAAGCGGCCTCAAGTTCCTATGGATTGCACGTGGCTAAGCTGGCAGGAATCTCCTCCAGGTTGCTCAATCGGGCGAAAAACTTTTATGATTCTAAGAATGAAAATAACTCTGAAAACGCTGCTCTTTCTCTCTCGCTTTTTGATCAGCCTATTGTTGCAAAAGTGAACAAAGACAGTGTGTTGCAAGAGGAAAGAGAAAATCAAAAATTAGATGTTTGGTCTCAAAAAATAGCAGCTCTCGATACGAATTCTCTTTCCCCTCGAGACGCTTGGAAGTTATTGGATGAATGGAGGGATAGCGCGGCGCAGGAAGGGCTTGATACCTAAGTTATTCATAGGCTTGCCCGAAATTCCTAAAGTCGCGTATGGTTAAGTGTATGTCCATTATAGATAAATTTAAGTCTCTTATGAGCAATGATGTTGCAATCGATTTAGGGACTGCGAATACGCTTGTTTATGTAAAAAATCAGGGCATCGTTGTGAACGAGCCAAGTGTTGTTGCCATCCTCAAAGATAATCGCGGACAAAAGAAAGTAATCGAAGTGGGTCATGCCGCAAAAGAAATGATTGGAAAAACTCCTGGAAATATTCAAGCGATTCGTCCACTAAAAGACGGGGTCATAGCAGATTTCGAAGTGACTCAAGCAATGATCAAAGAATTAATTTCAAAAGCTCTTAAAAAAAGAACTTTGATTCGTCCACGAATTATTATTTGTATTCCTTACGGAATTACAGAAGTAGAAAAACGCGCTGTAAAAGAAGCGGCTCTTTCTGCGAGTGCACGTGAAGTTTATTTGATTGAAGAGCCTATGGCTGCTGCTATCGGTGCGGGTCTTCCGATTACAGAATCAAGTGGCAATATGGTTGTAGATATTGGTGGTGGAACCACGGATGTTGCTGTTATCTCATTGGGCGGAATTGTCTTCTCAAAATCTGTTCGTGTTGGTGGCGACAAGATGAACGAAAGTATTCTCAATTACATTCGTCGTAAATATAACCTTGCGATTGGTGAAAGAACTTCTGAGCAAATTAAAATCACAATCGGAAATGCGTATCCTTCTGGAAAAGAAACTTCTATGGAAGTGAAAGGGCGCGATCTTCTAGCGGGTGTTCCTAAGACTATCGAAGTGAGTAGTGATGAAATTCGCGAGGCTCTTACAGAAACTGTGAACTCTATTGTTGAAGCGGTGAAAATTACTCTTGAGAGAACTCCTCCTGAGTTGGCTGCTGATATTGTTGACAAAGGTATTGTGATGACGGGTGGGGGAAGTCTCCTCAGAAATCTCGATATCCTTCTTCGCGAAGAAACAGGCTTGCCTGTCTTCTTAAGTGAAGACCCACTTTCAGCTGTTGCTTTGGGTGCGGGTATTGCTCTTGAGAACTTAGACTATCTCAAAGGCGTTACGATCGACTAA
>JBAXJW010000166.1:0-3880 GCA_037137635.1 bacterium
TTGTTTTTTCGATTGTCTTTGTTTTGGAGCAGCTTAGAAATACAAAAAAACTCAAAAATAAGTAAATTCTAAAAAGCTTAAGAAATGAGATTTTGAAGAAAATCATGAAAGTGAATTGTAGTGTATTTAACGCTTCGAGTCAATTCTTATTTGTGGGCGTAAATAACTGATTTTAATACGATTTTGCAAAAATAACTCTCTTTGAGCTGGGCTTTTGAGTGAGAAAGCATTTGCCGTCTTCTTGAAAGGTTTTGTCAAAGGGTAGGCAGCGAATCGTCACCTTAAGTTCTTGCTTGAGACGAGCCTCGTCTTCTCGTGATCCTGCCCAGTGGCAAAGAGCAAAGCCTCCGTGAATTTCGGGTTTGTGTTCATTCTTGGGAGTAAAGAATTTTTTGAAGTCCTCAATCGTGTTGATTTTTTTCATGTGTTCATTGGAATAAGCAGTCGCTCTTTGAAGAAGAGTATCATGGATTTCTTGAAGGATGGAAGGAATGTTTGCAATCGCATCATCCATGTTTAAGAAATCTTTTTTGCGATGTTCACGGTCGCGACGCGCGAGAGCGATCTGATTTTTTTCTAAGTCTCGAGGGCCAATTTCTATACGAATAGGGACGCCTTTTTTGATCCACTCCCAGTTTTTAACTCCACCGTTTTCATCGCGACGATCGATTTCCACTTCGATGTTGCGTTCATGAAAAGTTTTTTCTTTTAACTTTTGAGCAAAATCCTGACAAGCGTTCAAAATTTGATCGCGAACTTCTTCTTTTGGAATAACAGGAATAATCACAACGTGAGAAGGCGCCACTCGAGGAGGGAGAATTAATCCATCGTCATCTCCGTGGGTCATGATGATTGTTCCAATCAAGCGTGTGCTCACTCCCCAGCTTGTTGTCCACGCATTTTCTTCAACGCCAGTTCGATTCAAAAAACGAATATTGCAAGCTTTGGAAAAGTTTTGACCCAAGAAGTGACTTGTACCAGCTTGAATCGCTTTGCGATCTTGAACCATTGTTTCGAGGCAATAAGTATTATCCGCTCCAGGAAAACGCTCGCTTTCACTTTTTTCACCTGTGATCACAGGAAGCGCTAGGTGATCGCGCATGAAATCTTCGTAGACCTTGAGCATTTGAAGAGCTTCTTTCTGAGCATCTTCAGCTGTTTCATGAGCCGTGTGACCTTCTTGCCAAAGAAATTCTGCCGTTCTTAAAAACAAGCGAGGACGCATTTCCCAGCGCATGACGTTGCACCATTGATTGATCAAGAGTGGAAGGTCTCTGTAAGATTTAATCCATCGAGAAAAAGCAGCGCCAATAATCGTTTCACTTGTAGGACGAATGATGAAGGGCTCCGTGAGTTCTCCTGAGGGAATCATTTTGACGCTTCCGTCGGGATTTTTTTTGGCTTCCAAACGGTGATGAGTTACGACTGCGCATTCGGTTGCAAAACCTTCTACGTGTGAGGCTTCTCGTTCCATGTAGCTTACAGGGATGAGAAGGGGGAAATAGGCGTTTTTATGTCCGCTATCTTTGAACGCTTTGTCGAGTCGAGCTTGGATGAGTTCCCAGATGCCATAGCCCCAAGGTTTGATCACCATGCATCCGCGGACTTCTGAATTTTCGGCCATATCGGCTGCTTTGATAACTTGCTGGTACCACTCAGGAAAATCAGCTTGACGAGTGGGTTGGATGGCACTTTGGGAAGACATTGTCTTCAATTAAATTCTGAGTGATTGCTGGGTCAAGTGCTTAGATTTGCTTTTAGCGTCAAGGTAAAGTTTTTGTCTGCTCATAAATCTAGACTTTGGATTATCCTGTTATGAATGAGAGTGAAGCGTCGACAAGATCATACCTGGAGATTGTTTTTTAAAAGAACGGTGTCTGCCCAAATTCATTTGTTAACCTGTTTTTTTGCTATCGTGGCGATTCGAATTCTTTTGCCATTGGTGGAGCAAAGAGGATCACTTCATTATTGGGCCGTTCTTATTTTTGGAGCAACCTCGATTTTGCTTTTTGCTGTCAGTTCAATTTTTCATTTTATGGTGGATGGCTTTGAGATGAGTGAAAAACTTGAAGATTTTATGGAGCGACTGGATCATTGGTCGATTTATTTTTTTATCGCGGGTACGTATACGCCCTTTATCGTCAATACTGTTTATTCTGATTGGCGAAATTTTATGCTCACGATGGTTTGGGTTTTAGCGATTGTGGGAGTGTTGTATACAGCCTTGAAGTCGAAGCTGCCGAAGTGGGCTCAGTCACGTGCTTTTTACACAAGTGTTTTTGTGTTGATGGGATGGACCGCAATCGTACGCATGGATGAAGTGTCTGCTCATTTAAATTCAAAATCTTTATTTTTTCTTTTTGCAGGTGGAGCAGCGTATATCGTAGGAGCATTTGTTTATGCTACAAAAAGGCCGCGGCTTATAAACGGATTTTTTGGATTCCATGAGCTCTGGCACGTGCTGGTTACTATGGGATTTATTTTTCACTACAAGATGATCGAAAGTTTTTATTATTAATTTTTAAAGTAATTTTCTTTTAACTCATTAAAATGATTTTCTTGTATGTGGCCGCGGCGGCTACACATGAGATCGTTGAGATCGAGTTGGTAGTTGATGATCATTTCGCGGTCCGTATCGTAAAACTCAACGTAGCAATCAGGGAAGCCTAGTGTGTGGCCGTACTCATGGCGAATAGTCCAGCGTGCGCTATAGTCTTCTAGAGGGCGGCTTGCGTCCATTGTGATTTCGTTGCCTCCGAGGCCGTTCACGTGAGGAGTGGCGCCTGGTGTGAAAACAACATGAGTTGTGCCGAAGTTGTTATCGGTAAAATCTAATTTGAGTTTCCAGTCTTTCCACTTCCATTCATCTTCGATGTTATCGCTGAGCCAAGTTTGAATGGTTTTTGTTTTAGGCGTCACAAAAGGAGCAAAAAGAGTGAGTGGATTTGTTGAGCTCCATTTGAGATCGGTTCTTGCTCCGCGAATTTTGTAAAATTCGTTGTACCTTTCTTGCGAGCCCTTTATGTATTGCTTGTAAAATTTGAGTGCACTGTTTTCCACCAGTTCATTTTCGAGTTCACTTTGGCAAGAGTTTTTATCAATCCAGTTGTTATGGCAAATAGAGATGAGCCAGTCGTTAAAATCTTTTTTCTCTTGGTCATTGAGTGAGTTCCAGTTTGAAAGTTTGTCTTCGACGTTTTCTACTTTGCTTAGAAAAAAATATCCGCGAATATCTTTTACGCTCACTTGAGCCAGGTAATCAAGATTGGGCTTCATGATGATCCATCGACTTGCGGATTGGTAAACGCGATCTACTTTTCGAACTGCCTCAAGGTATTCGACGTCTGTTGAAAAAGGATGGTTTGGTGGAAGTTCGACGTTGCTTAATAAAATATTTTTAAAATCAGCAGGGAGTTCGTTGAGCAGGGTTTTGTAATCTGCAAGGACAGTTTTTTCATTGTATTCTTTGGGGTGATCAATCGGAATACCCACAATCAGGTCGGGCGTGTAAAGAGCGAGTTGTTGGTCTGAAGATCTATGCGCATTGACAGTGCTAAACCATGCAAGATTTCTTTTTCCAGTCTCAATGATTTTATTGAGGGCAGAGTTGTTTTTTTGAAAAGTAATTTTTTTTAAGATCTGTGTGTATTCTTGGCCGGTCATTTCGAGATCAAGTTCAGTTGCGTGAATACTTGATGATAAAAGCGTGGAAAAAAGCGCGAGTACGCGAAGAGTTTTGTTCTTGAATAAGTTTTGCATTTGAATCCCTACCTCAAAAAATGTTCTAAAAATCAGTAATGTGATTTGTCTATCGCAATTGTCCTTTTATGCTGATTCTTTCTTGATGTGTCATTTTACTCAGCTTGATCATCCCTATGAG
>JBAXJW010000167.1:0-3866 GCA_037137635.1 bacterium
CTATGAGACATGGGAAATGAGCTATCTCGATACGTCAAAAGCCCAAGACAAAGCAAATCTCGAAGAAACGCTTGAGGGGATGCTTTTAACGCATCAACAAATTCTCAAAGGCTTCTTTACTCTTGCAGAAAGGGTTGAGTGCCTTAAAAGACTAGAAACTGAATTCTCTAAGAACTTCAATAACTTGGCTGCTATTCTTTCCATGGAAATCCAAAAGCCCACTGCACTAGCCCAACTTGAATGCGAGCGCTCGCTCGACACAATAAGAGCAACGATTGAACTCGGAAGAAAACTGATAAAAGAACCCCTTGAAAGAGAAGCTGAAGGTCGAGGCTCTTTTAGGGGATCATCAAGCGCGGGACCTCGAGGGATAGCCTTAGGTGTTACACCTTTCAATTTTCCCTACAATTTGAGTTTGCATAAAATTGCTCCAGCTCTTTTAGCAGGATCTCCTTTGATTTGGAGACCTTCTGAAAAATGCCAACTCACAAACCTTGCCCTTATTGATGTACTTCATGCAGCAAAAGTTCCCGCAGGGCTCATCGCATTCCTACCCATGACCCATGAAAGTTTCTGGAAACTTTTAGAAGATTCTCGAATAAATTGTGTTTCCTTTACGGGATCAGAAAAAATTGGATGGCAAATTAGAGAGAGATTTAAAGGGCCTCTTATTTTAGAACTTGGTGGAACAGCACCTGTCTATGTTGAAAAAATGAAAGACTTAGAACTTCAAACATCTCTCAAAGAAATCGCAGTGAGTGCTTTTTCTTTTTCAGGACAAAGCTGCATCTCTGCTCAAAGTTTAGTGATCCAAGAAGATATTTTTGAAGAAGCTGTTTCCCTACTCAAAAAAGAAGTGGATAAATTTCCATCGGGAAGCGCAGACGGAGAAAAGGTTTTATGTTCAGGAGTGATTGACGAAGACGCATACAATCGCATTCAAAAAACTCTTTCTCAAGCAACAAAAGATGGAGCAGAACTTTACTCTCAAAAAATATCGCCTCCAGAAAATGTTTTAAATTTTGTAGCCCCTACTCTTGTTTTCAATCCTTCTGAGAAATTAAAAAATGAGGAGCTTTTTGCACCCTTGCTAAACGTCTTTAAAGTTAAAAACATTGATGAGTTTATAACTTTTGCAAATCATCTTCCTCATCGATTACAGGCTGCTATTTACTCGAGCGACTCAATGTCACTTGAAAAAGCTGAAAGAGAACTCGACTTTGGAGGTGTTGCACTGAATGTTGCACCCTCTGTCCGCGTCGATTCTCTTCCCTATGGAGGAAGAGGACTAGCGGGACTAGGATCAGAGGACCCACAAAGTAGTTATGAATTTTTTTCAGCTATGAAAACCATTTATACAAAAAAGGATTAGGAAAGAAACATGACTTTTAAAAATATAAAATCAACAGCACTTCTTCTTTTTATAACCCAGCTTTCTTTTGCAGAAGACATCACTCCTAAGATCGGTTTGCTTTTACAAACGTGGGCCTTCAACGATACAACTCTTGAGGCAAAGGCCAATTTTCGAATCCGTAGAGCCGAAATAAAATTAGGCGGAAAAACCAGTCCTGAGTTGAGATACTTCGTATCCATGGATCCGGCAAAAAGTTTAAAAGAAGGTGCTGTTAGCAAAACGAATGATAATAAAATTCTTCAAGATCTTGGAATTGAATACTCTCTCACTCCAGAATTTAAAATTACCGCAGGACAGTTCAAAGCTCCGAACACGGTAGAAAGTTTTACCTCTTCTGCTGAACTTCTCTTAGCAGAACGCGCAATCCAAAGCAGGAGCTACGGAGACAATCGAGAAACAGGTCTCATGCTGAGCTTTGAAAACGAAAAACTCAAAACCAAACTCATGCTTTCGAACGGTGGAAAAACAAACACGAACGATGACAACTCCGCAAAAGATCTACACGCAAGAATTGATTACATGCCCACTGAAAACATAAGCCTTGGTACTTTTGCTACCTACGTAGACACAAGACAAAGCAAAGCTTACAGAAATGGTGCCAATTTTAAATTCTCATGGAACTCGTTCACTCTAGCTGCTGAGGGAATTACAGGAAAAGAAGCGGACATTCCCTTTACTGGCTATTATGCAGATTTATTTTACGACTACAAAAATACCTTCTGTCCCGTTTTGCGTTACGAATACCTTGACGCAAACAATCTCGTCTCACATATTTACAATATTGGACTCAGCTATAACCTTTTAGAATCCAAAGCCAAACTCCAACTTAATTATGCATTCTTAGATAATGCAACAACAGATATGGGTTCACCAAAAACATTAAGTGCATCAAAGGGAAGCCTCGTGATTGCCAACTTCCAACTCTCTTTTTAAGCTCTTCTCATGCAAACTTACGAACAAGTTCTTGAGCATTGGAAAAAAATTGAAACTCTAGGCTCTGCTCAGAGTATTTTATACTGGGACAGGGAAACTTATATGCCTGAAGGCTCTACTCCTGCACGCCAAGCTCACCTGACTCTTATAAGCGGACTTATTCATCATTGGACGAATGATCCAAAATTCAAAGAAGCTGTCCTTTCTCAAAAGATTAAAGCTTCCACTGAAATTGAAAAAAGAAACCTGGAACTTTGGACAAAAAGCATTCTTGTAAGTTCTGCTGTAGACGAAAAATTCGTCGCAAAATTTTCTCAGATTTCTACTGAATGTAACGTCAAATGGAGAGCTGCTAAAAAAGAATCTAACTTTAAAAGTATTCAACCACTTTTTAAGGAATTAGTTTCACTTTGTCGTGAAAACTTAGAAAAAATCAAAAGTCTACCCGAGCTCAAATCTCGCTATGCAAACAAAAGTCTCTACGGAGTGGCCTTCGATCAATTTGAACCAGGTCTTGAAATTACAGAAATGGAAAAGCTTCTCACCTCTATCTGTAAAGGAACAAAAGATCGCCTTCCTCAATTCATCGAAAAAGCGCAGAAAAATAAAAAAGATATTCAAATCGACCCCAAACTCATCAACAAAGAATTCTGCAAAGATTTGATGCGTAAATTTGCTTTCGATTTTACAAAAGGCCGCCTTGATGAAAGCACCCACCCCTTTTGCGGTGGCACCACAGGGGACGTGCGTCTCACAACAAGACTCAATCCAACTGATGCCGTAGAGGATTTATTCAGCACTTTGCACGAACTTGGTCACGCACTCTACGAACAAGGACTCCCTGAAAAAACGGCTTATGAGCCTGCTGGAAAAGCGTGCTCTATGGGCGTTCACGAATCACAAAGTCGCTTTCTTGAAAACTTTATTGGTCGCTCTCGAGCCTTTAGCGAATACCTTGCACAAAAGCTAAATGTTAATGCAGAAGCACTCTATTCACGACTCAACCCCATCAAACTCGACTACATTCGCGTTGATTCCGATGAAGTCACTTACAACTTCCACATTCTTTTACGTTTTGAAATGGAAAGAGATCTTATGGAAGGAAAACTCGAAGTCAAAGATCTTCCTGAAAAATGGAATACCCGCTTTCAAGAACTCACCGGACTTAAAGTCCCCAATGATTCCTTGGGTTGTTTGCAGGATACTCATTGGTATTCGGGATCTTTTGGATATTTCCCCTCTTACAGTTTGGGAAACATGTTTGCCTCTGAACTCTTTGTTGATTTTCAAAAAGCTCATCCAGATTGGAGCGAAAAAGTTTCTCAAGGCCACTTTGAATTTGTGCGTAACTTTATGGCCGATCGTGTGTATCCGCTAGCCGCACACTACGACTCACCCGAAACGATGCAAAAAATAATTGGCCGCAAAGTCTCCGAAAAAACATTGCTCGAATATTTTGATAAAAAGTTTGGGTAAAAAGAAAAAACCTTAAATAAACTCGGACATACTTTTTAACAAA
>JBAXJW010000168.1:0-3844 GCA_037137635.1 bacterium
GGCGCTCTCTCCATTCGTTGTAAAAACTTTTAAAAGTTCCTGCGAAAATAGACTCGCGAATTTTTTTCATGAGTGAGTGATAAAAATAAATATTATGTGCTCCTAAGAGCTGAGTTGAAAGAGGCTCGCAGGTTTTCACAAGATGATGAAGGTAGGCGCGTGAATAAGTTTTGCAAGTTGGACATTCACATTCAGAATCAAGTGCAAGATCACAGAATTTGTAAACTCCTCGAGCAAGTTGAAATTTTCCTTCGCTTGTAAAAACCACTCCTTGCTCAGCAAGTTGAGTGGGAATGATGCAATCAAACATATCCACGCCGCGGTGGACAGCTTCTAGTAAATCGATAGGAGTTCCGACTCCCATTAAATAGCGTGGACGATCAGTGGGTAAAAAACCAGTGACCACTTCTGTGAAGCGTTCACGTTCTTCTTTGGTTTCGCCGACAGCCAATCCACCAATCGCTAGTCCATCAAAGGGAAGTGAGCTGATAAACTTTGCGCTTTCTTGGCGAAGTTTTTCAAAGCAAGCGCCTTGAACAATTCCAAAAAGAGCTTGAGGGGAGTCTCCTCTTGCTTCAAGAGAACGCACAGCCCATCTGTGAGTTTGCTCCATGGCGATTTTGCTTGCTTCAAATTCAGAAGTTGAAGGAATACACACATCCATGGCCATCATGATGTCTGAGCCGATGGATCGTTGCATAGAAATAGACGTTTCAGGAGAGAGAAGAAGTTTAGTGCCGTCGACGTAGCTTGAAAAAACCACGCCTTCTTCGTTTATTCTTCGATCCTGTGAGAGAGAAAACACCTGATAACCACCAGAGTCTGTCAGAACAGAGCGTGGCCATTTCATAAAAGTATGAATGCTGCCAAGTCGATCAAAGACTTCTTTGCCGGGTCTTAAAAACAAGTGGTAAGTATTTGCTAAAAGAATTTGTGATCCAGAATCTAAAAGTGATTCGGGATGAACGTTGCGCACACTTGCTTGTGTGCCCACGGGCATGAAAAGGGGCGTTTGAATTTCACCATGCAAAGTTTGAAATGTCCCAGCGCGCGCGCGACTTTCGCTTGCTTGAGCGAGTATTTTAAAATGGAGGCTAGGGCGTTTTGCAGAATGGGGCACTTGAATGAAGTATCAATGAATAGCGCATGAGTCAGTGAAAAAATCACTCTCGAAAGTTGTTAAACTGAAGGGGGATTGCAAATTTGGATTCTTGAGTTTTTAAGAGAGCAATTGTTTCTTGAAGTTCGTCTCGGCTTTTGCTGCTGACTCGAACTTTTTCGTCTTGAATTTGAGCCTGAACTTTTTTGGCGTTTTGTTTGAGATAGGCAACGATCTCTTTGCCTTTATCTTTTGAAACACCTGCCGCAACTTTAGCCAGAACTCTTCCACCGGAGCGGCTTGCTTCTTCTTCCTCATCGTATTCAATTGCGAGCAAGGGCACTCCACGTTTTACAAGACGTTGATGGAAGACATCTTTTACCGATTCCAACTTATAGGCTTCGCTACAAGAAATTTTCACAATTTTTTCTTTTTGGTCCATGGTGATTTCAACTTTGATTCCTTTGAAATCAAAGCGATTGATAATTTCTTTGAGCGTTTGATTGATGGCATCGTCCATGGCTTGCCAGTTGATTTCTGAAACTATATCGAAGGAAGGCATGGTAATTCTAGAACGCACCCCATTTTTGTTTGCCGGGAAGATAATTACTTGGGCAGATAAACCGCAGAGCGTTTTTAAATTTATCTATTTTATCGAGTTCTTCTTTAACTTGATTATGTTCCTCGGCCACAACAGGGCTCGTAACAAATAGATCAGTTATATATTTCTTTGTAGCTGCTTCTTTTTCTGTTTCGTTTTGGTACTCAGAGTGAATAGCAACAAGCTCGCCAGCGTCTAACCAAAATCCTCCGCATTTGGGACATTCGTCGATTTCAGCTTTACGTTTTATAGAACTAAATCTTCGAATCATGGGTTGTTTAGGGCATTTGGGGCAATTGAGCTTTTCTGAAAGATTAACTTTTTTGGTTGAGCATTCAGAAAGCTTTTTAATAAATTCTGGATCAGCCTCGTGTGATTCATCTATTTTTTTGAGTTCCATCCAATCAAACCAAATCCCTCCGCAGCCTTCAAAGCATACGTCGATTTTTACGGAACGATTTTCAAGAACAATCATTTTAGTTTTACATCGAAGGCAATTCATTTTTTCTCCAAATAAAATAGGTCAGTCATAATAATCGCAAGACAGTAGAATGGATGCAAGGTTCAAATCGAAAATCTATTGTTAGAATATTAGGGGGAATGTCTAAAAAATGGCTCGCTGGGAGGGACTCGAACCCCCGACCAGGTGATTAACAGTCACCTGCTCTACCGACTGAGCTACCAGCGAATCAGAGAACTACGCTATTAAAAACTTAGCACCCATTCAAGTGCATCGCGCATAAATTGAGCATCTTTCCACAGAATTCTGAGCGATTGGGGGGCAATTTCCTTCATTTTTTTGTCTAAAGCCAGTTCGTGGAGGCTAGGTTGGGCACTGAGTTCGCTTTTGAGGCACCAAACAAGCTTTTTTGAAGCAAGAGATACGGGGGGGGGCCAGTTAAAAAGATTTTGCGTTTCAGGGTGAGCCCAGTCAATTTCGATAAATAAGCTATCCCCTAGATCGACTAAATTGGGCTTTGTTTTGAATTCATTCAATGTGAGGCTTGTTGAAAGAAAGCGTTGTTCACTCTTGTTTCTCATTCCAAGTGAGCCACTTGCCCAGCGATTGATGGTGGCACTTTTATCTTTTTTAAGGGGTAAAGTGTAAAAACTTTTCTGATCTGGAGATAAGTCCCAGAGTAAGCTTATCCATTCGTTAAAAAATGAATCTTGGCTTTGGCTGGTGAGCGAAATCACCAGTGAGCGATGGTAGAGAGTGTTTAATTCTTGAAAAAAGTGAATCATGAGAGCTCAAACCGATGATTGAGAGCATGTTCAAGGGTGGAGGGATCCAGATATTCAACGGAAGATCCTGCCGGTAGCCCTAGAGCCGTACGAGAAATTTTCACATTCATCTGAAGCTCACTCATTTGTTGGCGAATGTAGAGCGCTGTGGCGTCTCCTTCGAGTGTTGCGTCAAAGGCGAGAATACATTCTTGGTATCCCTCAGAAGATAAGCGCTTCATGAGTTCATCAAGGCGAATTTGTTTGGGTCCACGGCCTGAGAGTGGTGAGAGCAATCCTTGAAGAACATGGTACTTCCATGGGTGTTTTCTGAATTTCTCAAGAGCAAGAACATCGGGAGCATCGCGGACAACGCAAAGTTTAGTTGAAACTCGACCATTGTCTTCGCAAATCGGACAACGTGCTTCTTCGGTCCAAAAAAAACAACTAGGACAAGTTCCAATGGCAGCATTTACATCTTCGAGGCTTCTGATTAAATCTTCAACTTGTTTGTTTTTAGAGCGAAGCAAATGAAGAGTGTAGCGCAAAGCCGTGCGCTCTCCCACTCCTGGAAGTTTTGATAATTCTGAGACGAGTGATCGCAGTGCCTTTGGAAGCATGGGGGTTTCTTAGAACATTCCCGCCATTCCCGGAGGAACGATCTTGCCCATTTCATCGGACATTTTTTTCTGAGCGGTTCCAAGGGCTTGATTAATGGCAACTTTCACCATGTCTGACAGCATGTCGGCATCATCTGTACTCATGAGTTCTTTTGAAATACTGAGTTTGAGAACTTCATTTTTGCCGTTGACGGTGACTTTGATTCTGCCGCCAGCGCTTTCAAGGGAGTATTCTTCTTTTGAAAGCTTGTCTTGAAGAACCTTAAGTTCTTGTTGCATCTTTTGAGCTTGGGCTAAAAG
>JBAXJW010000169.1:0-3831 GCA_037137635.1 bacterium
TAAGAGTTCGCATGGCAGCGTCGATTTTTTCGTCTGAAACGTCGATGAGTCTTTCAAGGTTTTGCAGGAGTTGAAGAGAATGAAGTTGGCTGGGGGATCCTCCAATGTTGACTTGAGTCATTATTTTCTTAAGGACATCACCACTTCTAACCTTACCTTCGATAAGATCATTTCCAAAGCCTTTGATGTCTTTGTTACCAAAGATGAGGTTTAGATCTCCGGAACCTTGTATGTCTGCATCAATAACAGCAACGGGTATTTTTCGATCAAGGCAAATTGCCAAACCAAAATTTGCTGCGAACACAGATTTTCCAACACCTCCTTTACCTCCAACAACTGCAATAATATGTCCTGAATTTAAAGTGGCATTCATTTTATTTCCTCAACCTAAACTTACGTTTTAAGCTTTCTGTTCCTTCGCTTGCGTTTCGAATTTTTGTGGGTGTCACGAAAATAATCATTTGGTTTCTTTCGTCTTGAAACTCATGGTTTTTAGAAAATTTAAAAAGAGAAATACCAATGTTGTCGGAATTTGGAGGATCTCTTCCCAGGGAGACTTGTCGACGTTCAGAAATAAGTCCTCCAAGGGCAGCGCTGTCTCCGTTAGAAACAATGAGCTGTGTTTTTACACTATAAGTAAGGCTTCCTGGAGGAGCATCGGGTGCTGGCTTATCTTGTTGTTCTGCTTGATTTGCATTAACGCTGATATTTATCTTATCTGTTCCTGCGATAGACCTGCCAGATACGGATATGTTTGTATTAATTTGCGTAAACGCCCATGAGGGTGGATTTTTCTCGTTACCAGGAACAAAGTAAGGAACTTGTAGTGACTCTGCTATTGAGGCTTCTGGTCCTGAGCCATTTCCTTTTTCTGCGTCTTCGCCGTCTTTAATCAGGAGTGTTGCAGATTTAAGGACACGGGCATGTCCGTTTCTTGAAAGAGTTTCGAGAGAGGGGAAGAGCCCGCTCAGTGTGGCTTGAAACGATCCAATAAATTTACCCGCATCACTCGAGTAGCTGTAGCTAGAATTTTCTTTAATACCAGGCGCCCATTTAAAGTTAAAAGTTTTGATGTAGCTACGTACAAGGCTTACAAAATCAACGCGAATACTCATGATCGGATCGGGATCTGCAGGTTGGCTGGGTCTCAGTCGAATGCGGAGCATACATTCAGGAAGATCTTTAAAAACAGATTCTTTTACAAGTTTGGGCTCAAGTTTGAATTGATCTTGAATCATTGCTTGGCAAGTTTGCACAGCAATGTCGCGATCGATTTTTTTATCCACAGCACCCTCTAAAATAAATCGACCATTTAAAATTCGAACGTAAATATTTGTGGGTCTATCTTTTCCACCGTTAATTTCGTCTTGCATTTTTTCAGCAATATATTGCAAGGCAAGTGGCGAAACTTCCGCTAAGAATTCAACAGGTTTGCCAGCTTCTTTGTAATTTGAAAAGACAGTCAGAACTCTTCGTAAGTCTTTGGGAACAACTATTTGCCCATCAATCACAATGCGGTCTCCAATGAGGCGCATCTCAAGTCCCTCGATTTTACCCATTTTTGCTTTGATTTGCTGCAAGAGCACAACAAGATCTTCTTCTGTTACGGTCACACGAAAAACTTTAAAAAGTTTTTTACCTGGAATGGGTTTTTTAGTCTTAGGATCAATCTCTTTATCGTAAACAAGGATTTGAGTTGTTCCTGTTTGTCCTGTTGTCACGATAGTGGCTCTTTTTGGGGGGGAGCCAGGTTGAGACATGCTTTCTTTGTCGAATTTGATAATTCCTTGAGCTGTAATTCCCCAGTAAATATCTTTGAGGTCTTTGATTTCAGGAATGTCTTCGACGCTGATGGGGGATCCTGTTTTTGAGGTTGGGTTTTTTTTATTTAATCCAATAAAGATTTCTTCAAATCCGTAGATCGGATTAAGTTCATCTCGGTTTTTAAGAACTGTTTCTAGATTTGAATCTGCAATTTCTCCTACAAGTTGAGTTTTTTTAAAACCATTTTCATCGCTTGATGAAGAGCTTTCTTCTGCACTTAGAAAAGAATAGAATACAAAAGTAAAAATTAAGAAAAAAACTTTAACTCTTAGATGTTTATTCAAGGACGCCTCCTCCTGATTCAAGCGGATCGCTTGCGGGTTTTCTTGCCGGAGCACCGGGAGTTCCCTCAGCAGCGGCATTTTTAGCTGCCGCGGCCGCTGCAGCTGCGGCTGCTGCTTGGCGAGCTTCTTCGATGATTCTTTTTTGTTCTCTGTCACGAGCTTCAGCTCGTTTCGAGTCTGGCCCTAGGACTTCATCAAGAGTTGTGGATCCAATGTTACTTTCAACACGATCGATAGGGTTTCTTAGAGTGAGATAAAGAACCGTTCCTTGAGCTAAGGAGTAAATTAGAACTTGAGATTGCTCAGGAGTCACTTCAACAGTGACAGTATTGAAGTTCTTTTCTCCGCGTGCGCTGACAGCGACTTTGCGTTGATTGAGGGGATCGTTTTCGTAGCGAGAGGGGATATTGTTTTGAATGATTTCTCCAACAGCAAGAATGGTTACGTTTTGAAGAAGCGTTTTGAGTTCAGTTTGTTTTGATCCATCGGGATTGGGGTAGCTAATGCTTCCTATGATATCAACGTGATCGCCAGGCTTAATGAGTTTAGAGACACCTGTGTCGTCGCCTACGGGAATCGACATTGCGCGTTTTGAAGCCGCAACTTGAAGAGCGAGTCCTGTTTCAGTGCTTTTGGGAGAGAGTTTTGTAACGAGTATTTGTTCGCCCGCTTTGATAGGAACAAGAGTCACCATATCTTTGATGTCTTTGAAATCAGTTAAGGCACCGGGTTGTATAAGTTTATCAAACTGACTTTCTTGAGATACCATTGTCTCATCTAAGACTTGCATTTCATTGATATCTTTAGTGGCGACAAGAACGTTAACCGATTTGCCAAGTTTGTCTTGGCTTTGTTTTTCTTGATCTGAAATATAAAACGCAACAAGGCCCATGCCTAAGACAGCAAAAGCTAAACTTACAAAAAAAGCACGCGACTGATTCAATCTAACTCCTTATATCTCTATCGGTTTTCTTATCTTGTAATTTGAGTTTTATTTAAAGTGACTGACAAAGTTTTGGATCACCAGGTTGACGGAAAATTGTCATTTTATGAATGCGCTGAAGTCCCATTTCGACGCCAAGGATGCTTGGAAGTTTAAAGGTGTTGGGACCATCTGTTGAAAGTTGAGGGCTAGCAACAAAGCATGTATTACTTCTGCTAACTTTTATATTTTTTGTACCTGTCATGGGAAAGGCGTAAAAACTTGTTGGAGCTCCTCCTTGGTAGTCTCTTGAAACGAGAGGTCCGGAATTTGATATTTTAGCAAAAGCTGCGTTTCGAGCGGCTTCTTGAAGGAGGGTTGATTCTCTGAGACCCATAAAAAAAACAGTACTTACGATAAGGATTACGATAAAAAGCAAAATGGCTGGCAAGAATTCAATCATCGCTTGGCCGTTTTTGTTTTTGAGGAGGGAGGGTTTTTTTAGCATCCGTTATCCTCCATGTATTCCCAGGAGTGAAGGCCACTTCCACTGCTAAAATTAGAGAAAAAGTTTTTAAAAAAGTCCTGACATTCTTTTTGGGTAGGTTCTCTACCAAGTCTACTTTCGGTCTTGAGTGTAATTGTTCCAAATTCTCTTTTGAGGTCTTCTCCGAGAGGAATGCTCACAAGGGGAACTTGAAATTTTAAACTGAAGGGGGTGGTGACATCACGAGGATTACTGGGGGTGCCAAATGCAATAATGGTAGCAAGCGTTTTTTTTTGGGAAAATCCAAAGGGGGT